>JBOFKI010000130.1:0-26076 GCA_051657245.1 Alphaproteobacteria bacterium
GCTCCGCCAAGGCCATCGAAGACAAGGCCAGACCTTGCCTTGTGCGTGAGCACCAAAGAAACCTTGCATCCAAACTCGTAAGCCTTGGGCGCCTTACCTTTCGCGATGCAATAGGTCTCAGGAGCATGCAGGCTGTAAAATATCAAAAAACTGTTTAAAGACCTATGTTTATCATAATTTTATGTCGCTTTGGCCTTAAAGGTTATGACAGTGCCATTCGAGAAGCATGTTTAGAGTTTGGCATAAAGGTCGAAATCCCTCCTCGAAACAACGGACGCGATCACAGATTTTACAATCGCACCCTTTACAAATAGCATTAGAGAATCGAGGTATTTTTCGGAAAATTGAAGGAAAGTAGGCGATTGGCCCTGCGCATCGATAAACTTGACACCTCTTTTTTAGGATTTATCTCCGTTGCTTTGATTAAAAAAATAGGTTATTAACAGTTCCTAGTCTCAGATTGCACCAGGACCAAACACCCGGAAATATAAAAAAATCAAACGCTAAACCAATTTAATCTGGCCACCAGCTTCTTCTACAGCTTTACGTGCTTCTTTAGAAATACCCGCAATTTCTAGAATAACTGAATGTTTAAAAAATTCTTTCCCACGGGAAAGAACTCGAACTCCATCAAGCATACGCGTTAAAACACCTGCTTCTTTCAAGGCAGCAGCAGAAATAGGTTCCTCTTTTTTCAGCAATCCCCTGTCCAAAGCACTTGTAAGAACGTCCAGATTCACAACTGCATAAGACTTTTTAAAAATGTTATTAAAACCTCTTTTAGGCAAGCGGCGATACAAAGGCATTTGACCGCCTTCAAATCCATTAATCGAGACACCGCTGCGAGCAGTTTGGCCTTTTCCACCTGCTCCTGAAGTTTTACCGCAGCCAGAACCAATACCACGCCCAACACGAACTCTTTTTTTATGAGACCCTGGATTATCTCTAATATCAGTCAACAACATCTTCCGTCTTTCTTAACAAAATTTTTAACCCAACAGAGCTTACAATATTTCTTCGACCATGTGCTTAACCTTGTTAAGCATTCCACGAACAGAAGGAGTGTCCTCTAACTCACGAACCCTATGAAGTTTTTTTCCCAACCCCAACCCTAAAAGGGTTCTGCGCTGAAGCGCATTTCTCCGAATAGGACTGCCAATCTGCTTAATTTTAAGCATCTTCTTAGACATTTGCTTCTCCTACTTGATCAGAATCAATAGCATGGCGATCGGCATAAATTTCTGAAACTTTCTTGCCCCTCTTAGCCGCTACCATCCTAGGAGTTTGAACAGAGCATAGGGCTCTAAATGTTGCCTTTACCATGTTATAAGGATTTGAGGTTCCCAGAGATTTGCTCACCACGTCTTGAATCCCCAAAGATTCAAAAACAGCACGCATAGGCCCACCGGCAATAATACCCGTTCCAGCTGGTGCCGCTCTCAGGTGCACAAGCCCTGCACCAAAAGAAGCCGTCACATCATGATGAAGCGTGCGCCCTTCCTTTAAAGGAATTTTCTTCATCGATTTTTTAGCCTGGTCTGTTGCTTTTTTCAAAGCCTCAGGAACTTCTCTAGCCTTACCAGACCCATATCCTGCACGCCCTCTGCCATCTCCAACAACCACAAGAGCTGCAAAAGCAAAACGCTTCCCCCCTTTAACAACCTTAGCAACGCGGTTAACAGCTATCAAGTTTGAAAAAAAAGGAGTCTCTTCTTTCTCTGAGCGGACACTATCCCCCCGAGATTTTTTTTCCTGTTTCACTTCCTTCACAAAATTCTCCTTAAAAAAACTGTCTTACTGATTAAAACAAAAGACCTGCAGCACGAGCTGCTTCGGCTAACGCCTTCACACGACCATGAAAAAGACGTCCACCCCTATCGAAAACAACATTTTTATGACCTAACTTGAGTGCGCGCTCCGCAATCCTCTTGCCAACTTCTTCCGCTGCCCCCTTATCATTTTTCCCCTTCAAAAGATCCCTCAGATCTTTTTCAATGCTAGACGCAGAAACAAGGGTACAATGACGACTGTCATCGATCAACTGAGCATAAATATAACGGTTAGAACGAAACACTGACAAGCGCAAACGCCCTGATTGGTTAAAGCGCCTAATCCTAAAACGAACACGTTCTTGACGCCGATCAAAAAGTTCTGTATGTACACCCATCTTTACTTTTTCTTTCCTTGCTTGCGCAGAATAAACTGACCTTGCTTACGGATACCTTTTCCATTAAAAGGCTCAGGAAGCCTATAAGATTTTATTTTTGCCGCTACTTGACCAACTTTTTGCTTATCAGCCCCCGAAACAGTAATAAGCGTTGGTTTATCACATTTTATCTGAATACCCTCAGGAATTGGAAGATCAATATCATGACTATAACCCAACTGAAGCTTCAAGCTCTTACCCTGAACAGAGGCGCGGTACCCAACACCTTCAATCTCTAAGTTGACGGAAAAACCTTCATGGACCCCCGTCACAATATTTTTAACGATATTTCTACTTGTTCCCCACAAAGAAAGTAATTCTTTGGTCTTTTGCACTGGGCGAAACAAGATCTTTCCATCGCTAAATTCTGGCTCAATACCAGTAGGAACCTGAAAAAAGAGCTCACCCAACTTGCCCTTGACAAAAACCTCACGTCCTCTCAATTCGCAGGTAACACCAGCAGGAACATCAACAGCATGCTTGCCAATACGAGACATTTTTCAATTCCTTAAAATATACGACATAAAATTTCACCACCAACATTCAAACGCCTTGCCTCAGCGTCAGAAAGAACTCCCTTCGGGGTCGAAAGCACAAACACACCAAGACCATTCAAAACTTTTGGCATCTTTGATGCTTTGCCATAAAAACGTCTACCCGGCTTGGAAACCCGTTCTAACCTAGACATAACAGGCTCACCTTCATAATATCTCAAATCCACTTGAATCTGAGAGACACCCTCTCGAACCTGCTGAAGGGTATAACCAAGGACATACCCCTCTCGCTTCAAAACATCCAAGACATCACGACGAAAACGAGAATCAGGCACCAGAACTTTTCTGTGCCCAGCCTTTTGAGCATTCCGAAGCCTTGTTAACATATCACCTATGGGATCATTAATCGCCACAATTTTTCTCCTTTACCCTACCAGCTTGACTGAATCACGCCCGGAATTTTACCTTCCGAAGCTAACTCACGAAAACGTATACGAGACAGCCCTACTTTTCTGAAAAAACCACGTGCACGACCAGTTTCAACACAACGGTTACGATAACGCACAGGAGCACTGTTTCTTGGCAATTCCGCAAGCTTTATGGAAGCATTAAACCGTTCTTCAACATTAAGCGTACGATCCATCAATACTTTTTTCAAACGCTTACGGCGAGATTCACTTTTCACAGCAAGCAGCTGACGACGTTTATTCTTCTCAATAGAACTTTTTTTAGCCATTTTAACTTACCCTTTTCTAGTGCTTCATAAAGGGTATTCCAAACCCTTCCAACAAAAGCTTCGCATGAGAATCTATTTTTCCTGTTGTTACAAAAGCAATGTCCATCCCCAAGACTTGATCCACTTTATCGTAATCAACCTCAGGAAAAATGACATGCTCCCGGATACCAAAAGAATAGTTCCCTTTTCCATCGAAACTTTTTGAAGAAAGCCCCCTAAAATCCCGAATACGAGGAAGAGCAATGGTGATCAAACGATCTAAAAATTCGTACATCATTACACCCCGCAGGGTAACCCTAAAGCCAATCGTCATTCCTTCCCTAATTTTGAAACCAGCAATCGACTTCCTAGCCTTAGTAGGAACCGGACGCTGACCCGCAATAAGCGTTAACTGCTCTTGAGCAGCCGTAAGCTGACGCTGATCTTGGGCATGTTTTCCAAGCCCCATATTAAGTACTATTTTCTCAAAACGAGGGACCTCCAACATATTGCCGAAAGACCCATTCTTAAATAATTGAGGACGTAACGTCTGCTCAAAAAGTTTTTTTAGCCGGGGAGGCTCTTGTAATTGCTTCATAAAAATGTTTAATCCTACTGATCTATCGAGTCGCCAGAGCGCTTAGCATAGCGAATTTTTTTCCCATTTTCAATCCGAAAACCAACGCGAGTTGGCTTACCCGAAACCGAGTCAAAAAACGCAACATTAGAAGCATGCAAAGGAAATTCTTGTCGAACAATCCCACCCTCAGGATAACGGGGAGAAGGACGATGATGGCGAGCCGAAAGATTTACACCCTCGACCACAACACGCCTTTCATTTCTTAATACTTTAAGGATTTTTCCCGTTTTTCCTTTATCTTTACCAGACAAAATAGAAACAACATCACCTTTCTTAATTTTCCACGCATCAGCCATTTTACAAAACCTCAGGAGCTAACGAAATAATCTTTAAAAAATTTTTGCCTCGCAACTCACGTGTCACAGGCCCGAATATACGGGTACCAAGAGGCTCTTTTTGTTTATTCAACATCACAACCGCATTTTGATCAAATCGAATAGCTGAGCCGTCTGAACGTTGAATACCTTTCGCAGTCCGAACAACAACTGCATAAGAAACTTCACCTTTTTTTACGCGCCCCCTAGGAATAGCCTCTTTAACAGCCACGACAATAACATCACCAATCGTTGCGAAACGGCGCTTAGATCCCCCAAGCACCTTAATGCACTGGACGCGCTTGGCTCCAGAATTATCTGCAACATCCAAATTTGTTTCAGCCTGTATCACGCCACACCCCCCTTATTTACGTCATGCCCAACGCAAGAAAAAACTTCCCAACATTTTGTTTTTGAATAAGGACGGGATTCACGAATACTGACGAGATCCCCAAGCTTATATGCATTTGATGGGTCGTGGGCGGCATAGTTCTTAAACACACGGACAATTTTTCCATAAAGAGGATGCTTAACCCGTCTTTGGACACGAACTCTAATGGTTTTATCACGCTTATCACTCGTAACAACACCCTGCAAAACAGCACGCGGCATACTAAAATTCCTTTCCTAAAAATCCTCAAGATTTCTGTAAAAATAAAACAGTTTTAACTTGAGCAATTGAACGCCTCACGCGACGCAATTCACTGGTATTCTTTAATTGCCCAGCGACTCTTTGAAAACGAAGCGCAAAAAGCTCTTTTTTAAGCGCCAAAACTTTCTCTTTTAATGAGTTCACATCCATCTTACAAAGATGATTCATATCCAGCAGCATATCTAAAACTCTTATATTAAACGGGTTACAAAACGGGTTTCTAAAGGAAGTTTCTCAGAAGCCAAAGCAAAAGCCTCTTTTGCAAGCTCAGGGGAAACGCCGTCTAATTCAAAAAGAATTAACCCCGGTTTCACACGACACATCCAATATTCAACAGAACCTTTTCCGCTTCCCATACGAACCTCTTGTGGCTTCATACTCACAGGAACATCTGGAAAAACTCGAATCCATAAACGTCCTAAACGTTTCATATGCCTCGTAATAGCACGTCGAGCTGACTCGATCTGGCGAGCTGTAATACGGGCAGGAACAACAGCTTTTAAACCATATGCACCAAAGCTAACTTGAGTTCCGCCTTTTGCCATACCGTGTATGCGCCCCTTAAAAGCTTTACGATATTTTGTTTTTTTTGGACTCAACATTCCCTCTAACCCTCTTCCCTAAATCGAACCACGATTGGACGTAATCTCAGTCAAATGCCGATCACGCGCCATAGGATCATGCTCTAAAATATCACCGCTGTAAACCCAAACTTTTACACCACACGTACCATAATTTGTCTTAGCGACAGCAGAACCAAAATCTATATCAGCACGCAACGTATGAAGTGGCACCCTCCCCTCTCTGTACCATTCTACACGCGCAATTTCAGCTCCCATAAGACGACCAGCACAATTAACACGTATCCCAAGAGCACCAGCTTTCATTGCTGACTGGACCGCTCGCTTCATAACCCGCCTAAAAGAAGCTCGCTTTTCCAGCTGTTTAGCGATCCCTTCCGCAACCAAAGGCGCTACAAGCTCCGGCTTTCGAATTTCAACAATATTAAAATTAATCTCATCTCCTAACATCTTAGAAAGGTCAAGACGCAATTTTTCAATACCAGCCCCTTTTTTCCCGATAATAATACCTGGGCGTGCAGAATAAACTGTTATGCGAGGTTTTTTATGAGGGCGTTCAATAACGATCTGAGAAACTTCAGCCTCTGATAACCTAGACTCCAAAAATTTACGTAAAGCAAGATCTTCATGCAGCAATTTAACGTAATCTTTTTTTGACGCATACCAACGAGAGTCCCACGTCCGATTTACACCAAGTCTAAAACCAATCGGGTTTGTTTTTTGGCCCATTTATTCTTTTTCCTCTCTCACAACGATACGCATATTACTAAACGGCTTTGTAATCCGCCCCACTTTGCTGCGCCCTCGAATATCCGAACGTTTTAAAACAAAATCTCTGCCGACCGTTGCTTCTTTAATAACCAGAAAATCAACATCTAGACCATGATTGACTTCAGCATTAGCAACAGCAGACATTAGCAATTTTTTAACATCCTGCGTAACCCTTTGGGATGCAAAAGAAAGATCTTTGAGCGCTTTAGAGACTAATTTTCCCCGAATAAGCCCAGCCAATAAATTCAATTTTTGGGGACTCACACGCAAACTCTTAATAGACGCCATAGCGCAGTCATCTCCAAGTGAACGTTTAAATTTTGGTTTTGACATTTACGCTACCCTCTCTTCGCCTTACGATCTGCCGCGTGCCCGTGAAAAGTTCTCGTCAAAGAAAATTCACCAAACTTGTGCCCGATCATGTTTTCCGTAACTAAAACAGGAATAAATTTATGCCCATTATGCACACCAAATGTAAGGCCAACAAATTGAGGTAAAATCGTAGAACGACGCGACCAAATTTTGATAACATCTTTGCGCTCTGAGTTACGAGCAGCATCAGCTTTTTTCAAAAGATAACCGTCTAAAAACGGACCCTTCCAAACTGAACGTGGCACCTTTTTTCTCCTTATGCTTTGTGACGACGACGCACGATTAAGTTATCCGCGCGCGTAGAACGCCGTGTCTTCTTTCCCTTCGTCGGCAATCCCCAAGGAGAAACAGGATGACGTCCACCAGATGTACGACCCTCTCCACCTCCATGCGGGTGATCAACTGGGTTCATAGCAACCCCACGAACATGGGGACGCTTACCTTTCCAACGATTTCGACCTGCTTTTGCAAGTTTAATGTTTTGATGATCTGCGTTAGACAACACTCCCACAGAAGCCATACAACCCCCATGAACTTTTCGTAATTCACCCGAAGGAAGCTTCAACAAAACATAGTCCATGTCTTTACCAACAAGCTGCGAAGAAGCACCTGCTGAACGAGCCATCTGGCCACCTTTGCCAATTTTCAACTCAATATTATGCACAGAAATTCCGATAGGCATATTCTTGAGATACATGGCATTTCCAGGCTTAACATCCGTTCTTTCACCAGAAATAATCTCATCACCAACATTCAATTTTTGAGGCGCCAAGATATAAGATTTTTCCCCATTCTGGTAAGCTACCAAGGCAATAAAACAAGTTCGATTTGGGTCATACTCCAGGCGCTCCACAACCCCGGAGACATTAAACAAGCGACGTTGGAAATCAATATGTCTGTAAAGACGCTTGTGCCTACCACCACGTTGCCAAACTGTCACTTGACCGGACGAATTCCGCCCACCAGTGCTTTTCAACCCTTCGACTAAAGCCTTCTCCGGACGTCCCTTCCAAAGATGCTTCCGGTCCACAAGAACCAAACCTCTCCGAGATAAAGGCGTAGGTTTATAATAAATCAAACTCATAGAAAATTTACCCCGCAGTCGTCATATCTATTGAAAAACCTTCACGAAGCGTAACAATAGCTTTCTTAGAAGCACTCCGCTTACCCAAACGCCCACGAAAACGCTTAACTTTTCCAGGGACAGAAACTGTGTTAACTGAAGAAACCTCAACTTGAAAAAGCTTTTCTAAAGCTTTAGAGATTTCAAATTTATTAGCCTCTCGCAAAACCTTAAAAACATATTGACCACGCTCTGCCGCAAGGGTTGATTTTTCGGTCAAAACAGGAGAAAGAATCACCTCAAAAACACGCTCATCGGAAAGTACTTTTTTGCGATCTCTTAAAACAAAACGACGTGTCATTTCAACCTTCCTTCTAAATAACTCACAGCATCTTTGTGCAGCACCAAAAAACGGCGCCGAAGAATATCATAAACATTAACGCCTTGCTGAGGCAAAACATCAACGTAAGAAAGATTCGAAGAAGCATTGAAAAATGCGGCATCAATTTCGTCAGCACCAATCATCAAGACTGAATCAAGACCCATCCCACCAAGTTTTTTAGAAAAATTCCGAGTCTTAAAAGATTCTAAAGAAAATTGATCCATAACGATCAAATTTCCCTCAGCCATTTTGCTGGAAAGAGCCATCTTTAAACCTAGTTTTCTGACTTTTTTCGGCAAATCAAACTCATGACTTCTCACAACAGGCCCAAAGATAACAGCTCCACCCCGAAACTGTGGAGAACGCAGACTACCCTGACGAGCACGACCCGTTCCCTTTTGACGATAAGGCTTACGGGTCGTTCCACTTATCTCACTAACACCCTTTGTCTTATGATTACCAGAGCGACGTTTAGCCAACTGCCAACGCACCACACGCGCCAAAATATCAGGACGCGGCTCCAAACCAAAAATAGAGGGATCCAAAACCAAAGAACCAACTTCCTGATTTTCAAAATTACGAACAATTACATCCATGTCTAACCCTACCCGATCTTAAGAAAGTTCAGCTTGATTTTGAGCCATTCCATTGCCGGAAGAGAATAAGCCCTCTTGATTCTTCTTCACAGCATCCCGAATTTTTACAAAAGAACCCGCAGCTCCAGGAACAGCCCCCTTCAGCGCGATCAAATTTTTCTCAACATCCAACAAAATAACTTTCAAATTTTGCGTCGTGACGTTGCGATTTCCCATATGACCAGCCATCTTTTTCCCCTTAAAAACTTTTCCGGGATCTTGACGTTGCCCTGTAGAACCATGGCTCCTGTGAGACAAAGAAACTCCGTGTGTTGCTCTAGAACCCGCAAAATTATAACGTTTCATAACACCCGCAAAACCTTTTCCGATAGAAATGCCAGAAACATCTACAAACTGACCAACTTGAAAATGCGACACAGAAAGAGAAGCACCAATCTCCACAAGACAGTCTGAAGAAACACGAAATTCAACTAATTTCTTCTTAGGCTCCACCTTAGCTTTAGAAAAGTGCCCCCTCAAAGCTTTAGAAACACGCTTAACCTTAGCGACTCCAGCCCCTATTTGCAAAGCTGTGTAACCGTCTTTTTCTTCTGTTTTTTGGGCAACAACCTGACAATCCTCCGCGCACAACAGCGTAACAGGAACCTGCTCACCATCGCCCGTAAAAATACTCGTCATCCCTAATTTTCGAAAAATTAACCCCGTACGCATGACCTTCAAACCTTAATCTCAATATCAACATTAGCTGGGAGCTCCAACTTCTTAAGCGCTTCAACCGTCTGAGGCGTCCAAGATCCAATATAAATCAAACGGTTAAACGTTCTGCTCTCAAATTGCTGACGCGCTTTTTTAAAAATATGAGGCGAGCTCAAAAGTGTAAATTTTTCTATACGCCGAGGCATAGGAATGGGTCCCGTAACAAGAGCACCTGTACGCTTAGCTGCACTTGCAATCTTCCCCGCAGAGCCATCCAAGGCTTTGTGGTCATACCCCCTTAAACGAACCCGTATATTCTGATTCGGTCCTTTTTGCCCCGACATATGAAGTGAACTCCTTTTTTCAAAACTATTTTAAGGGAGAGGCAATTGACCCCTCTCCCCCACAACAACCAAAAACTCTAAGCGATAATTTTTGACACGACGCCCGCACCAACCGTACGGCCGCCTTCTCTGATAGCAAAACGAAGACCTTGATCCATAGCAATAGGCTGAATCAATTTAACTGTAAATTTCAGGTTATCTCCCGGCATCACCATTTCAACTCCCTCAGGAAGCGAAACAACCCCCGTCACGTCGGTTGTTCTAAAATAAAATTGAGGCCGATAATTTCCAAAGAAAGGCGTATGACGACCACCTTCTTCCTTCGTCAGAATATAAGCTTCACATTCAAATTCTGTGTGAGGCTTGATGCTTCCAGGGGCCGCAAGAACCTGCCCTCGCTCAACATCTTCCCGCTTGGTACCACGCAACAACGCACCAATGTTATCCCCAGCTTCTCCTTGATCAAGAAGCTTTCTAAACATCTCAACACCCGTTACGGTTGTTTTTTGGGTTGGATTAAGCCCAACAATTTCAACCTCTTCGCCCACTTTAACGACCCCAGCCTCGACACGACCCGTCACAACCGTACCACGGCCAGAAATAGAGAAAACATCCTCAATCGGCATCAAGAAAGGACGATTTTTTGGGCGCTCGGGCTGCGGAATGTAAGAATCAACCGCATCCATCAATTTTTCAACCGCATCCTCGCCAATGGCCTTCTCTTTACCTTCCAAAGCACACAAAGCAGATCCACGGATAACAGGGATATCATCCCCAGGAAACTTGTAACTTGTTAGCAGCTCACGAACCTCCATCTCCACGAGATCCAAAAGCTCTGGATCATCCACCATGTCAACCTTGTTCATAAACACAACCAGAGCTGGAACACCCACCTGGCGCGCCAACAAAATGTGCTCACGGGTTTGAGGCATAGGCCCATCGGCAGCATTCACAACCAAAATAGCACCATCCATTTGAGCAGCACCCGTGATCATGTTTTTCACATAGTCTGCGTGACCAGGACAGTCAACGTGAGCGTAATGCCGTTTTCCGGTCTGATATTCAACGTGGGCCGTTGAAATTGTGATACCGCGGGCACGCTCCTCAGGCGCCGCATCAATTTGATCATAAGCTTTGAACTCGGCACCACCCTTTTGGGCCAAAATCTTTGTAATGGCAGCCGTCAACGTTGTTTTACCGTGATCAACGTGACCAATCGTACCTATGTTGCAGTGAGGCAGATCACGACTAAATTTTTCCTTTGCCATCTCTTTTTTCCTTTTCTTAAATAAACAAGTTTATAATTTTAATCAAATGTTTAAGCAAACTTGGCCCGAATTTCTTCCGCAAGCAACTGAGGAACCTGCTCATAGTGATCAAAATTCATTGAAAACTGAGCCCGCCCCTGGGTCATCGAACGCAACGTATTAACGTAACCAAACATGGACGCCAAGGGAACCTCAGCTAAGAGCAACCGCGCGTTAGCCTGTTGATCCATACCCTTGATCTGCCCACGACGGCTGTTCAAATCCCCGATAACATCCCCCAAATAATCTTCCGGTGTCACAACCTCAACCCGCATAATGGGCTCTAGCAACTTCGGCGCACACTTGGGAATCCCTTCTCGAAACGCAGCCCTTGCCGCAATTTCAAATGCCAAAACACTCGAGTCAACGTCATGATAAGCACCATCAATAAGCGTCGCCTTAAAATCAACCATGGGAAAGCCCGCAATGACTCCCGTATCCAAAATAGAACGCAACCCTTTCTCAACACCAGGAATGTATTCTTTTGGAACAACACCCCCTACGACCGCACTGGCAAAAACGAACCCTGTACCCGCAGGTTGAGGCTCAAACTTTAACTTGATTCTCGCAAACTGTCCAGCACCACCAGATTGTTTTTTATGGGTATAATCAATTTCAGCAACCCGCGTAATTGTCTCACGATAAGCAACCTGAGGAGCACCCACATTTGCATCAACCTTAAACTCACGCCTTAAGATATCAACTTTAATCTCAAGATGCAACTCCCCCATTCCCTTAATAACTGTCTGACCTGTTTCAGGATTTGTTGAAACCTTAAAAGAAGGATCTTCAGAGGCAAGCCTTGCCAACGCAAGAGACATCTTTTCCTGATCAGCCTTAGTCTTAGGCTCAACTGCAATATCAATAACCGGGTCAGGAAAATCCATCCGCTCCAAAACAATAGGCTTCAACGGATCACAAAGCGTATCCCCCGTCGTCGTATCTTTTAACCCACACAAAGCAACAATATCCCCTGCGTAGGCCTCCTTAATATCTTCACGAGAATTCGCATGCAACAACAACATACGCCCCACACGTTCCTTCTTGTCTTTCACAGAATTCAAAACGTAAGACCCCGCCTCAAGACATCCCGAATAAACCCTAAGATATGTCAAAGAACCTACAAAAGGATCCGTCATAATCTTAAACGCAAGACCAGAAAAAGGCTCCGCATCTGAAGTTTTTCGAGTGTCTTCAAGCTCACCGTCCAGAGAAGTCCCCTTCACATCAGGAACATCCAAAGGCGAAGGAAGATAGTCTGCCACCGCATCCAAAAGCGGTTGAACCCCCTTGTTCTTAAAAGCAGATCCGCAAAAAACAGGCACAAACGCAAATTTCAAAGTTCCCTTTCTCAGGCAACGCTTCAGCGTTTCTTCATCTGGCTCTTTTCCGTCCAAATAATCAGCAAGCACCACATCGTCTTGCTCAACCGCAACCTCAACCATCTTGGCACGATAACTCTTGGCATCATCCAAAAGATTTTCAGGAATTTCTTCAATGGAAAATTTAGCACCAAGGGAATCATCGTGCCACCGAAGCGCCTTCATAGTTACCAAATCAACAATCCCGATAAAATCGCTTTCCGACCCCATAGGAAGCTGCATCACAAGCGGGTTTGCACCCAAACGGTCTATCATCATCTGAACGCAACGGAAAAAATTTGCGCCCGTCCGATCCATTTTGTTGACAAAGCAGATCCGAGGAACTTTATATTTATTGGCCTGACGCCAAACCGTCTCTGACTGTGGCTCAACCCCAGCAACGCCGTCAAAAACAGCAACCGCACCATCCAGCACACGTAAAGAACGCTCAACCTCAATGGTAAAATCAACGTGTCCAGGCGTATCAATGATATTAATCCGATGTCCATTCCAAAAACACGTCGTTGCCGCAGAAGTGATCGTGATGCCACGTTCTTGCTCCTGCTCCATCCAATCCATCGTGGCAGTGCCCTCATGGACTTCACCGATTTTATGCGTACGCCCCGTATAATAGAGAATACGCTCTGTCGTCGTGGTCTTACCCGCATCAATATGGGCAGCAATCCCAATGTTACGGTATTTATCTAAAGGAGTCGCGCGAGCCATTTTTACCTACAAACCTCTCTACCAACGATAATGTGAAAATGCTTTGTTGGCTTCAGCCATACGATGCGCATCCTCACGCCGTTTGATAGCAGCCCCTCGATTTTGAGAAGCCTCCAACAGCTCTGCCGCCAAAGACTCTTCCATCGTTTTTTCAGAACGATCTCTTGCCCCCTTAATCAACCACCGCGTTGCCAAAGCTTGAGAGCGACTAGCCCTCACTTCAATCGGAACTGGATAAGTCGCACCACCCACACGCCTAGAACGCACCTCAACAGCTGGCTTCACATTATCCACCGCCGTGTGAAAAATCTGGCGCGCATCTTGACCGCCCTTTTGCTCAATACGCTGCAGCGCCCCATAAACAATCCGCTCAGCAACTGATTTTTTCCCACCATACATCAAACAGTTAATAAATTTTCCTAAAACAGGATCCCCATAACGAGCATCCGACATAACAGGACGCTTTTCTGCAGCATGACGACGCGACATCTTTTCTAACTCCTACTTAGGCCTCTTAGCACCATATTTCGAACGACTCTTCATCCGCTTTTTCACCCCAAGGGTATCCAAAGCCCCACGAACAATGTGATAACGCACACCCGGCAAGTCAGGAACACGTCCTCCACGAATCAACACAATGGAGTGTTCTTGAAGGTTATGCCCTTCACCCGGAATGTAGCCCGTCACCTCTTCACCGTTTGTCAAACGAATACGCGCAATTTTACGCAAAGCCGAGTTTGGCTTCTTCGGCGTCGTCGTACTAACACGCGTACAAACACCTCTTTTTTGAGGACATCCCATAAGAGCCGGCGATTTATTCCGCCGCCCCCGATCCTCACGAGGCTTTCGCAACAACTGGTTAATCGTTGGCATCGAACCTTTTTCCTTTCTTATTCCAGCACGCCATTTTTTTACAAAAGCATGAACTACTCAATTTTAGCAACAGTGACAATTAAGGAGAACTTTTGGGCTTTTTACAAACCTGCTTTCCACATTCCCACATGCTTTCCAAACATCCTACAAGTGCCGGATAGTAAAGTGGAGAAAGCCCAACGTCAAGAGAAGATTTTTGTTTTAATGTTTTTTCTCTTAAAAAAAGAAAAAACATCTTGAGGACCTCAATTTAAAAATTCCATCGGTTATGCACCCAGAACCATTGCTCTGGATGTTGGCGAACCCACCCTTCAATGGATGCATTCACCCGCAACATCAGCGCATTAAGATCTCCCTCAAGGCTGAGGGGCGGGTGAAAGATCACCTTAAAAAAAACACCTTCTAAACGCACAACTTGGACAGGAATCAAGCAACAACTAAGTCGTTGCGCAAGCTTACCAATCCCAGACGCTGTCATAGATGGATACCCCATAAAGGGCACCTCCATACCATTATTCATCTTTTGGTCTGCCAGCACAAAAACATACTTTCTTTCAAGCAAAGCCTTACGCATCATTCTAGCACCCGCCGAGCTTTTTGTAATCACGCCCGAAACCGCCTTACGTTGAAAATAACGCATCGCGGCATCCACCCACTTGTTATTAGCCGCGCGGTAAACCTGCAGCATAGAAATCCCTTGAAGCTTTGCAGCTAACGTAGCCATTTGCCAATTGCCTAAATGCCCCGTAAAAAAGATGGCCCCCTTTCCTGATGCTTGCAATTCTTCCAACACCTCCAATCCCTCCACGCACAAATAGGGGCGTTGTCCTGGTTTTAGGTTTCGCATCCGACGCAAAATGTGAGCACTGTGCATATATTCTGCGATAACCCTACCAAAATTATCCCACATTCCACCCAAAATAATGGCAAACTCTGCTTCAGTTTTCTCAGGGAAAATGCGTCCTAAATTTTTTAATGCTGTCCGGGATGCTCCCAAAAAAGGGCCCATTGATTTTCCAATGCCGCCCCCTAAGGCAGAGGCCCAAGAAAAAGGTAACATTTTATAAACGAGAACAATGCAGGTAAATCCAACACCTTCTAGAAAATAGCGAATTTTTTTAAGCAAGCTTTTGGCCAATTTTATCAAAACCCTGGCCCTACAAACTCTGGAAGTTTATGCACCCATGCCTTAAAGTGATCCCCACGCTGTTCAAAATCTTGAAATTGGTCAAAGCTGGTGCACGCAGGCGAGAGTAAAATTAGAGGATTTGGGGCCCGATCTTCCAACGCCTGTCGATGAGCTTGGGCACACGCTGCTTCAAGGGTATAACTTAATTTGTGAGGAACCCCTCGTTCTTGAAGCAAAGAGGAAAACAGCTCAACGGCTTCCCCTATGATAAAAGCCTGCTTTACATAAGCAAAAACGTGTTTAAGCGCATCCAGATCTTGCTGTTTGGGCCTCCCCCCAACAATCCAATAAAGCGCGTGACCTGGCCCAAGGGTTGAAAGCGCCTTTTCCGCAGCCTCTGGGTTTGTCGCTTTGCTATCATTATAATAGCGAATCCCTTGGCAAAGCCCAACATATTCCTGCCGGTGCGTTAAACCCTTAAAGCTGAGCAACCCTTGCTTTAGAACGTCGGAAGAAAGCCCAAAAATTTTACCCACTGCATAGGCTGCTGCTGCATTTTGATGGTTATGCTGTCCCTGTAAAGCAGTGGCCTGCTCAAGGGAAAACGAACAGGGGGATGCTCTATCCAAGTCATCATACAATATCCCATCAATACAGGAGACGCCACCGTCCACAACATGCTTCGTAGAAACAAAAGCCCAACGCTGGGGCGAGAGCTCTGCCCCCCCTCCCCTTTTTATTTCATCCAAAATTGTCTGGGTTTTTTCATCATCAATCCCTAAAACACCATTTTTTGCGCGTCGAAAAATGTTTCGCTTTGCTGCAACATACCCATCCATTCCGCCATGGCGTTCTAAATGATCCGGCGAAACGTTAAGCAAAACAGCGCACGCCAAATCTAAAGAAGGCGTCAGCTCTAGCTGGTAAGACGAAAGCTCCAACACATAAACTCCATGGGAAGGGAGCGGAGAAAGCTCTAAAACCGGAACCCCTATATTCCCAGCTGCCACTGCAGGGAATCCTGCTTGCTGAAGCAGATGGGCCACCAGCGCCGTGGTGGTAGATTTTCCATTAGTTCCTGTTATAGCAACCACGGGCGCTTGAAGCTGCGCCTTAAAAAAACATTCTATGTCTCCAATAGGGGAAAGCCCTTGCAACCCAGCTAAAACAGCTGCAGGGTGCGGCGCTGGATAACGATGCGGAATTCCAGGAGAAAGAATAAATCCTTGCACAGTTGACCAGTCCAACGAAGAAGGAGCCTGTAAAGCAATACCCTTGGCCTGCGCTGCTTCTCTAGCTTTAGGATTATCATCCCAACCAAAAACTCTCGCGCCACCTTCCTGAAGCACTCGGGCTGTCAAAACCCCAGAACGCCCCAGCCCCAAAACAAAAACTGTCTGATCTCGAAAGAAAGGAACAGGTATCATAAGAAGCCCTTTATCTAAACACATTTTTTGTGCCTTTCCTGGGGGCAATTGTCAATCTAAAAGGTTAGAAAAACGAGTTTGTTTATTTTATCAACCAAGCTTCCTGAAAATCGAAAAATTTTCTGTTTTTAACGCTTTAAAAAGTTTTTTTGGATGTAAATGAAGCAATGGAGGGAAAAAAAAGGAGCTTTTTAAAGTTGAAAATCGGCAACCCTGACCAGCAGCTCAAAGATAAAATCAGGTATTATTTATTAGGGAACCCTCTTAAAAGCAGTGCCCTTCACCACGAAAGACTGGGAATCTTTGCGGCCCTTGCACTCTTTGCAGTGGATGCTCTTTCTTCTGTGGCTTACGCGACTGAGGAAATCATCCTTGTGTTAACCCCCTATCCCCTGCTCTACCCATTTTCTTTGCCCATCGCTTGCATCATCGTTTTATTAATGGCGATGATCATAACATCTTACATTCAAACCGTTCACGCGTTTCCTAATGGCGGCGGCGCCTATACCGTCTCCAAGACTTACCTGGGCAACCATGTCGCCTTGATTGCCGCTTCCGCACTTTTAATCGACTATATCTTAACCGTTGCCGTATCGGTTTCAGCAGGGGTCAGATCTCTTGCTTCTGCATTTCCAGCTCTTTATCCCCATAGCACCTTCATCTCAGTGCTTTTTGTGTGCATCTTATGCGCCCTTAATTTACGTGGTATCCGTGAATCTGCAGGCCTTCTCATGCTACCAGTTTATGCCTATATTTTGGGCATGCTGGCGCTTTGCATAACAGGTTTTATTCTTTCCTGGACAAATATCTATGCGCTACCAGCCCCTCTCCCTTATGAGCCACCCGGCACTTCCATAGAAGAGCTAACCCAAAGTGCGATACTTCTTCTACTTCTACGAGCCTTTGCAGGCGGTTGCACCGCTATGACAGGCATTGAGGCCATTGCTAACGCTGGTTCTATGCTTAAAAAACCCCAAGCCAAAACAGCATCCATCGTTTTAATGTCTATGGGACTTTGTTTAGGCCTTTTTTTCGGGGGCCTCACATGGATTACGGATGCTTTTCAGCTGCACCCCTTGCCTAAAGAAAGTTTGGTGAGCCAAATCACCAAAGTTTGTTGGGGCAATGGTTTTTTTTACGCCACATTTCAAACGCTGATCACACTCATCCTTTTATTCGCAGCCAACACCGCTTTTGCCGGATTTCCAAAGCTGGCTTCTATGTTGGCCGAAGATAGCTGGCTACCACGCCAACTTTCCGCATTAGGAGATCGTCTTGTTTTTTCTAATGGCATTGTTGTCTTAGCTGTCATCGCTTCTGCCCTCATTATCATCTTTCAAAGCGACACCCACACCCTCATTCCCCTCTATGCAATCGGCGTTTTCTTAGCCTTTACCCTCAGCCAGTTTGGAATGGCCGTCCACTGGTTTAAGGTTGCAAAACGTCCTTGGCGTAAAATTGTGATCAACACTGCCGGAACCCTGTGCACATTTATCGTTCTGCTGATCACCTTAGAAGCTAAATTTTTTGAAGGTGCTTATGTGGTGTCCATTATTTTGCCACTTTTTTGGCTGCTCTTAATTGGAACTCGAAAACACTATCAACGTATTGATAAATCTTTGAGCCTGAAACCAGGGATGGACTTCAAGAAATATACTAAAAATTTCACAAAATCTCCTAAACGTGCCGTCATTGTGCCTATCGCACGTTTTCATTTAGGCGCCCTGGAAGCCCTTACCCTTGCCCGAGAGTTGTCTTCAAACGTAACAGCCCTCATCATTGATATCGACAATCCTGCCCAAAAAATTGAAGAAACATCTAAGCAAATCGAAGCCCTTTACTGGGGAATTCACATCGAAATTATTTACTCTCCCTACCGCTCCATCGTCCAACCTGTTGTTGATTTTGTCCACAGCGTTGACAGAAAATATAACCATCCAGCCGTGCTTATCCTTCCTGAATTTGTTTTAAATAAAACCTGGCAAGAATGGCTGTTGCATAACCACACCGCACGCAATATTGAGAAAGCTTTAAGGGTTTTTGAAACACTCCAGGGAGAAGCGCGCGCTATCGTCAAAGTGCCCTACTACCTCCCAGACGAACCTCCCCAAAAATTATCAATACGCTGAGCTAACCACGCCCTCCAGCTCACGAATCTCTTTTTGCGAAAAGCCTGTCACGTCGGACACGGCTTCAACAGACATCCCGCTGGCCAATAATTTTTTGGCGATAGCTATTTTTTCTTCCAAAAGTCGCTTTTCTCCCTCTGCCTTCCCTTCTGCGAAGCCTTTCGCCAAGCCTTCGTTGCGAGCATCAGCCTGGATGGTTCCCGCCACCCGAACAGCGTCCAAATATTGGTCATAATAGGCAAGCTCTTCCTTGGTGTAGGCAGATTCTTGGACCAATGCCAAAGCCTGGGAAAGGTCAGGGTTTTCTTGAAATTCTACAGGAATGGCCTCAAGGGTTGGAACCTCTTGCAAAAACCGCAACCACAACGCTCCCAATTTTCGCTCAGACCATGTTTCAGGTCTAAATTTTGGCAGCTCACACAGCACCAACTCAATCCCCTCCAAGGCTTTTTCACGGTCTTGGGTGTGGGTGAGGCGATAGTGGTGATACCACTCGGCTGTGCTCGCCTCAAACACTTCATTGATAATGGCTAAACCATAGACCGGACAAAGGGTGTCGTAAGTTTTTCCGCTATCAAGCTGTTGCACATAGGCTTTAGACGCACCAAAAAGGAACCGCTTAAAAAAGCTGGCGCTCCAGGTCATCTGCATCTCCACGATAAAGATATTGCCTTTTTGATCCGTGCACTTCACATCCACGATGGTGTTTTTCATGGAGGGAATCCGCGGGGCTTGCTCTGGAGTTAGGTAGACGAGGTTTTCAATCAACCGATCCGGCGGCAGGCGTAACACCCCATTCAAAAAGCTTTTGGTTAGGCTGGGGTGGTTTCCAAAGATTTTCTTAAACACAAGATCACTCTTAGGGTCCAGCAACCCAAGGGATCTGCCAGAGGAAGAACCCCGGACAGGACTCTGCTGGCTTGGTTTAACGATCGCTTGCTGGCTCATTTTCTTGTCCCAAAGCAGAAGTTTTTTTAATACCGAACAACCTTCACTCTACAGGAAACGCCCCAAGAATTTCAAGATTTTTTATGCATTCTTTTGCCCAAAGAAAGCCTCTCAAAATCCTCTATTTCTCCAACCTAAATACGGCCACCACTTGCTTAAATCTCAAAAATTCCCTCATAGAGCTTCCCTTCGTGAAGGCTTATAACCCTGTCCATCCGACGCGCAAGCGTAAGGTTATGGGTGGCGATAAGTGCAGTAAACTGGGCTTTTTTCGCAAGGGCAGCTAGCATCTCAAAAACATAATCCCCTGTTTTTTCATCCAAATTCCCTGTTGGCTCATCTGCAAGCAAAAGACAGGGACGGTTTGCAAGGGCTCGCGCAATAGCTACCCGCTGTTGCTCTCCCCCAGAAAGCTGTGCTGGGCGGTGCGTCGACCGGTGCAAAACCCCCACTTGCTCCAGCAAATCTCGGGCTCGGGCCTGAGCTTGTTGAAAGGAAACTCCCGCCATCAGCTGAGGTAAGATGATGTTTTCCTCTGCATTAAATTCAGGAAGTAGATGGTGAAATTGGTAGACAAACCCTAGGGTTTCCCGCCGCAATCGCGTGCGTTCCCCATCAAAAAATTTCCTACAGGGAACCCCTTGAATAAAAACATTCCCCTGGGTAGGAGGCTCTAAAAGCCCCGCTAGATGCAAAAGAGTAGATTTCCCAGCACCAGACGGCCCCATCAAACCAACCACTTCTCCAGGCTTGAGGGAAAAGGTAACATCTTTCAAAACATCCACCGTTTGCCCACCCTGGACATAGGTGTGCCACACAGCTTCCATGGAAAAAAGAGGCTTATTCATAGCGAAGCGCCTCCGTCGGGTGAATACGGGCTGCGCGCCACGATGGATAAAGGGTCGCCAGCAGGGTTAAGGTCAGGGCCATACCCGTTACAACCAACACCTCATGGGGGTCCACCTTCGCCGGAAGGCGGGAGAGAAAATAGATCTCCGCCCTGAATAATTGAGTGCCCGTTAAAGATTCTAAAAAACGTCGAATGGATTCAATGTTCCAAGCAAATGCAAGACCAAGAAAAGCACCAAATCCTGTTCCAGCAACCCCCACGCTCGCACCAATCATGAAGAAGACACGCTGAACCATCCCGGTTGTCGCACCCATGGTCCGCAGGATGGCAATATCCCGCGTCTTATCTTTGACCAACATAATCAGGCTAGAAATCACATTAAAAGCAGCAATCAAAATGATGAGGGTGAGGATCAAAAACATGACGTTACGCTCCACCTGAACCGTCTCAAAAAAAGTTGCATTGGCGTGCTGCCAGTCGAACACCCTATTTTCGGTTAGGTCAACCAGAGACTGAATAGCCCCAGCTTGCACATGCACCTGGTTTGGGTCTTCCACAAAAATCTCTAAACCTGAAACCCCAGGGTAGGTTTTGAAGAATCTCTGGGCGCTTTCCAGAGGGATAAAAACAAAGGTGCTGTCATATTCATGCATCCCCATCTCAAACAACCCAACCACGTGAAAGCGCTTGAACCTTGGAAGCGTTCCCAGCGCGGTCGCATTCCCTTCGGGTGCCACGAGGGTAATGGATCCGCCCAAAGGAATCCGCATTTTTTCTGCAAGCCGATACCCGATAATTGCGACATCCGGCCTTTGAAAAGCCTCTAAATTTCCTGACTTAAGGTTGGTAGCGATAAGTTTTCTTGCGCTCAAATCCTCATACGTCATGCCATGAACCAAGACACCCCTAGCCATGGGCCCCGCTGTTGCCATCACTTGCCGTTCCACCAAAGGATTCGACGAAACAACACCTTTAACGGAAGCAATTTTTTTCTGGAGTGCGGTATAATCTACCATCATCCCTGTATTGCTGTACACGCCTAGGTGACCATTTAAGCCTAAAATACGACCTAACAATTCCTGACGAAATCCATTCATCACAGACATGACGATGATAAGGGTTGCAACCCCAAGCATGATGCCCAGGAAAGAAAAGCCTGTGATGATGGAGATGAAACTTTCCTGACGCTTGGCCCGCAAATAGCGCCAAGCAACCCAACGTTCAGCTGCTGAAAACATAGTTTATTTCACTTACTCTAGTGTTCTCACACTAGCTTACTGAATTTCCCTGAAAATAAAAGGAGAAAATTTTTGATAAAAGTTTAACTTTTTCAGGGTTAGATGTCGAGAGTTCTATAAATAAAGAAGCGTAATATGAACAGGATTTTTAAAAACATAATTCTTTTTTTACTTTATCTTACCCTTTTTCAGCAAGCTTTATGGGCCATTGAAGCAGATGCTCTTGTCAATAAAATGCGCGTAGAAGTGATGAGAGATGTGCCCCTCAAGCGTAAGCAAGATCTCATTTGTTCGAGGGGGAAAATATGCGAGGCTTTACAAAACAATAACTGCCAAAATAGAATTATTTTTTCCCTCTGCCACATCTTTTGTTCGGGAACCGAAGTTGGCTTTTCAAAAAGCGTTTGCGTAAGCAACAGAATTAAAGCTGGGTTTCAAGAAGAAGAAGGAAAATTTGAAGATGGGAAAACCGTGATAGACTATCTTGAAGAAACTATCCTCTCTTCTCAAAAAAAACCCATGGATGCTTACGTTCTTTGTGAGGTTGTTTGCAGCTCAGCCATGGACGGGGCTTTTTACCCTTTCATCAAAGAAGACGAGAAACGCTTGAAAGAAGCCTGCAAAAAAGGCTGCGACATGGAATTTCCTGTACACGAATAGCGGAAATACCCTTTTCATAGGCAAAAAGAAGCATCTTTTTCCATAAAAAAAAACAAAAAAAGAAAGCATTACGCCCAAATTCTTCAAGACCCCCCCAAAAAATAGTATGATTGGAAAATAAAATACAAAATAAATAAGGCTTTTTTGGACAAACTTGAATTTAGGGGTTTGTTATCAAAGCGATATAGCCGCTTTGTATTTTGGTATTGATAATTAATAATCGATTACAGGACAGGAGAAGATTTTTATGCGTAGTTTATTCAAGGTATGTTGTTTAGTGGTTGCTTTGGGGGTTTCAACCCGCGGGTTTGCTAGTTGGCTAGATCTTCCGAGCGGAGCTAGCCAAGCTTTTCACGCAATTTCTCACCACACACTTCTTTCCCACAGTGAAGACAGTGGCGACAAATCAGCAAGTATGATATCCAGGTTGAAGGCTTTTAGCCCTTCTATGCCAGTGCTAAGTATGGATAAAGTAACGGGCAAAGTTGGCGCTTTTACGGCTGGTGTTCGCGATCGTTTGCCAAGTTTGGATGATGTAAAAGGCAAAGCAGGCGCTTTTACCGCAAGCGTCCGAAATCACCTACCAAATTTGGACACCCTAACGGAAAAAACGAGCGCCGTTAAAGCGAAGCTTAGCGGTATGTTTGGCTCAATTTCGGAAAAATTTTCAACGCTGTCCATGTTGATGACGTTAAAAAAGTACCTGATGAAAGTGGTTAAGCTGCCCGCGAAATTTTTGCACTAGAAAAAAAGCAGAAGGAAGTACCTTCCCGGAGGTGCTTCCCTTCTTTTAAAATCCACGCCGGATCATGAAATAAGCAGCCTCTTCCAAGGCTTCCCTGAGGGGCGAGGGGGAGAAGTTTTCTAGAGCCTTTAAAGCAATTTCAACATGTCCTTTTGCTTTTTCAAAAACTTGTTTGAGGCTTTGTTGGGCTTGTAGATAGCTTTGGACGTGCTTGAGATCTTCTTCCGTTCGGGTAGTTTGTTGGAAAAGCATCTCCCAGTGGGCCCGTTGAGCAGGAGTTCCCTGTTGATAGGCAAGCAAAGCTGGAAGCGTCACCTTGCCTTCAAAAAAATCTTGCCCCACCTTCTTTCCCAAGACTCCTGGGTCTGCAATATAATCTAAGGCATCGTCAACCAGCTGAAATGCCATCCCCAATGAAAACCCAAATTGGTAGAGCGCTTGCTGAAGCGCTGGGGTCTGATGGGTTAAAAGCCCACCCAGCTCACAAGCAGCTGAAAAAAAACAAGCGGTTTTGGCAGAAATCATCTCCAGATACTGTTCTTGGGTCACGTCCAAATTCTGCAAAAAATCTATTTCCATAACCTCCCCCTGGGTAAGGCGTGAGGTCATATGGTTGAGCAACTGCATGATATCCCAAGATTGAACCTGAATAACCAGGTCAAAGGCACGGGTTAAAAGAAAATCCCCTACCAGCACGCTGGCACTGTTTCCAAACAAGGTATGGGCTGCTGGGATGCCGCGCCTCAAAGGGCTTTCATCCACCACATCGTCGTGGAGGAGGGTCGCGGTTTGGATCAAATCCATAGCGGTGGCCAGCTGGATATGGCGATCCCCCGTATAGCCGCACACATGGGCGCAAGCAAGGGTCAAAAGAACCCGCACCTGCTTGCCACGAGCACTCAAGATATGGAGCGCGACAGCTGGAATCTTTGGAACCGGGCTTTGGATTTCTTTTGCAGTCAATAAATTCACCCGCTCCAAATCTCCCTTGACATACCCAATTAAAGGCTGGAGGCTTGGTTCCGCAGGGGCATTTAAAAAAGAGGCGTCAAATCTTCTCATCATTTCTGATCAACAGTTATCAAAGGTTGCCTTTCAAGATAGTTCAGACTAACCTGACGTCAAGAAAAAAGTCTTAAAGTTATAAAAAACCCACTGGGTAGAATTGCCTTTCGCTGAAAATAAAGGACTTTGTGATGCAACCTGAATCCCTTCCCCCCTCATCAACGGATGTTATCATTTTAGGCGGAGGCCTTGTGGGAGGAGCCCTCGCCTCTGCCTTGGCTATCCAAGGCTTTTCCATCTGTGTGGTGGACGAAAAACCTGCCCAAGCTTCTGCGGAGCAAGATGGCAGAACTTCAGCCATCGCCTATGGTTCTTACAAACTTTTGGAGCAATGGGGCATCTGGTCCCACCTAAAAGAACCCACAGAGCCTATTGAGCACATTCGTGTCTCCCAAGGAGGCGCCACCGGCGTTCTTTGCTATGACAGTGAAGAAGTGAGGGGAGAACCTCTCGGGTTGATGGTCCAAAATACAGCCCTCCGCCAAGCTGTTGCGAAACGGATGGAAGATTTTCCCAACATTCATCTATGTGTCCCAGACCAGGTGAACCAATTTGAGGTTACCCAACATAAGGTGATGGTTTCTCTGGCTTCGGGGAAACAGCTGGAATCCCCTTTGTTGATTGCAGCAGATGGACGCCATTCCATGGTTCGAAAAAAACTTGGCATTCAAAGCATTGAACGCCCCTACACCCAAAGCGCTGTAATTTTCAACCTTCACTGTAGTGCTCCCCACCACCAAACTGCCTATGAACATTTCCTAACAAGTGGCCCCCTTGCGGTTCTCCCCCTGCCAGACCAGCAGGTGGCTATTGTATGGACAGAATCACCTGAGCAAGCTGAGGTACTTTTGAACCTTCCTGAAAAATTTTTGTTACAGGCTTTTCAAGCCAGATTTGGGTATGGGCTGGGTAAATTGTCCCTGGCTTCTCCCCGCTCTGCTTACCCGCCAAGCTTAATCCTTCCCCAGGAGAGGATCCGTCAGCGTATTGCGTTGGTAGGGGATGCCGCCCATGTGATTCACCCGGTGGCAGGCCAGGGCCTTAATTTAGGCTTTCGAGATGCGGCCGTTCTTGAGGACCTCCTCACAGAGCACAAAACCCTTGGGCTAGACATTGGAAGCGAGACCCTTTTAGAGACTTATACGCGCCAGCGCCGCTGGGATGTGCTCTCCATGGCTGGTGTCACCCATGGTCTCATCCACCTCTTTTCTTGGAAGGGAAAGGCAATACGCCTGCTGCGCCAAGGAGGCATGGCAGGCGTTTCCCAAATCCCCCAGCTCAAGGAAAAATTGATTGCCCAAGCCCGTGGGGTTAAAGCTTAATCTCAATCTTTTCATTCATACGATTGCGGAATAAGCTGGATCGAAGCTCATCCTTATACCCTTGTGAAAGGGAAAAGCATTGCCTTAAATCAAGGGAAACCAATTGGGTTTCTGCAAGCTTTGGAAGAGCTTTTTGAAATAAAAAAACGAAAAACGTTAAACGTCGAGATCATCTTCGGATTTCAGATTTTGGATAAATTCGTCGAAAGAATCTGCAACCAACGTTAAATTTGAATAATCCGGTGTTTCGCCATGGTCTGTATCAGCCTCCATCTCATGATCCCAGAAATAAATCTTGCCGCGGTCAGAACCTTTGACGGAGAGGAGGACGAGATTGCCATTTTGATCATTTGCAATAGGAATCGTATTCAAAGGAATTCGCTCTAAATACATATTCATAATGAACAATAAATTTGCTTGTTTTTTTGGGATTATTCCTAAAAAAAAATGAACCAATGAACCTCTTTTTT
>JBOFKI010000131.1:0-31198 GCA_051657245.1 Alphaproteobacteria bacterium
TTCCATCAATCACCCAAAACCCGCCTCCTGATTGCGCAAGCCAAATGCCATCTGTTGTTTTTACCAACCTACTCTCCAGATCTCAACCCAATTGAGAATTGTTGGCACCAAATCAAGGCAACCCTCAGGCCCCTCAACCGTATCATACTTTAAGCCACTTTAAAAGTGTCCGGCCGTAGAAGCACCCTCCAAACCTCAGAAATCGGACTGGCCAACCATTTGCGCTTGAAACTATAGAACGTGTCTGACAAAAGGTATCTTTACCGTTCTTTTGCCCTTCTTGTCATTCCCGCTGCCGCTGGAATCCAGGGGGAAAGCTATCAACATGACGCTTCAGCAGAAGCAACAGATTGTGATAATTGTCTAGGTCCCCGCCGCCGCGGGGATGACAACCCTATGAAAATATCTTTTGTCAGACACGTTCTATACCTTATCCTGGGGAATTGGCATAAGTTTCAAGATACAGCTTTCATGAACGCTATTTTTTTGGTTTCTCTTCAACCAATGCGTTGTATTCATTAGAAAGCCGCTTCACAGCCCACATCCAGATCAACACGATCAAGATTACCAAAATGCTTAATGCTGGTGCAATGGTTAGCTGGTTTCCGGCCGTTGCAATCAGTAGAATTTGTTGAACAATGCCCCCTCCAGATTTTCCGAGGCGGCTTCCGATCACATCTACCGCTGCTTTACCTTTAACCTTCAATTCTTGATCGAGAGGGATATAAGCCATTTCTTTGGTTGGATCAAATAAAGAATATTTTGTCCCTTTACCCAAGACATTTTGGGCACCTCCAATCATCACCGCTAAAAAGAGTGGCGTGAGGCCCATCAAAGAAAAAGTCCCTGGGAAGAAATCATTGATCAACACGAAAGCAAAAAAGAGTGAGCCTGTCACCAAAATCATAGTTGGTGTCGTGATAGCACCGGTAAACCAACCAAACCTGCGTACCACACCTTTCGTGGTAAACATAAGAACGATCGTCGCAGCACCAACCCACGAATAAAAATCACCAAAAAAAGCCTTCAAATCTTTTGGATCTGGATAAAGCTCCCGAACTTGATTTTTCCAGGTCACCTCGATCAAATTGATCGTCATCCCATAGCCCAAAACCAAAATGGCGATGTAGCCTAAATATTTAGAGTGGATGAGCAATTTGAAGCTTTCAGCAATAGAAAGTTTAGGTTTCTTTTCTTTCACTTTCTTAGGCGCCGCAGCTTTTTCATAGTACCGAGGATCCGTCAAAACAGCCTTCCCCATCCACCCATAAATAAAGGCGATGACGACACCCCCCAAGATTACAAGATGAATCAAGGTGTCAAAATCAAACTTTTTCAAAGCCTGGCCAGCTCCGATTAAGGCAAAATTTGCAAGAAAGCCAAATAAAGAATAATAGCGCTTCGCTTCATCCGTTTTAGTGACCTCGTTAGCAAATTGCCAAAATATAATGGCTGTTCCAACATTTCCCCACAACTCAGCAAAAGTGTAAAAAAGACTGTAGGTCCACACCCCATAAACTGGGAAAAGCCACTGAAAATTTGGATATGCTTCCTGAAGTGCCCGAATATAAGCGGGGTCTGGATGGAGGAAATCCACATTAGGTTGAATTAAGAACGCAAAAACAGCAAAGAAAATCGGAAACGGCAACAAACAAGCATAGTAGAGATTTTCACGACTCAGCATATTGCTAAGCTTCGCATAAAAAACAACAAACGCAACAGACGATGGCAAGACAATCCAAAATTTCAGAAAGTTAAAAACCTCTGCACCCGAGTTAGGAGCTGTTGAAATCAACACATCCTTCAAAGCACGCACAACAGTATAGTTAAATAAAACAAAAAACAGAATTGCTGCCATGGGGAGAAATTTTTTCATTTCATAGCCATGAATGGGCCACAAGGCGGCACGTAATTTTGAAAATTCAGGTTGCATTGGAGAGCTCATAGTAGTGTGCCTTTCTTCTGCCTTTCAATTAAAAGTAAACAGATATTTCCCGAGATTTAATGAACCAAGAACTAAGACATAGAAAAAGGAGGCCGTATAGCAACCGCCTCCTCCCCTTTACTGCCCAATCTGGTAAACCCCAGTTTTAGTTTGGCATTATTTCTCTGTAGAGAGATGTATAAACTACTTTCCCAGAAAAGCCAAGGGGCTTTTCACTAATTAAGCCCCTCTCGTAACTGATAAAATTCTATGATAAGAATCTGAAAGAGGTGCATCTAGATTTTTTAAAAGAAAAAATTTGGTATTTTCTTCCGATTTCTAAACTTTCTTTTGCGAATTTCTCTTTAATCCTGCGGAGGCGGGAATCTAGGCTTCAGCTCCTCTGCAGGCCTGCCTTCCCTAAGCTGCAGCCGTCAAGTTTTAGGACATTTTTTTAAGCTTTTGATGGATTTTTTCTGGATCCCCGCCTCCGCGGGGATGACGCAAAAGGGTCATCGCGGAGAGGACACAGAAGGTGCTTATTTTTTTGCACCATCAACGCGTATGAATAAAAAGAAAATAAATTGGCTCATTTTAACCCCTTGCAAATCAGTGATGTTTAAAAAATGAAATTTTTTATCTGGCGCATTCGTTGGATTTTTGCCTAAAATGACTTATTTCATGCGTTATGGTCCTCATCTCATTTTAATAGGGAATTAGTATAAGCAACAAGCCCATCTAATGAAATCAGGGTTTGTAAGCCAGTTGTAAGATTTTTCATTGTAATGGCCTGTTGGCCACGCTCTTCTTCTCCTAAAATAAGCGCATGCGTAAACCCTTGCTTATCCACTTTTTTCAATTTCTTCCCCAACTGGGAAGTGCCCCACAGGATTTCTGTCCAATATCCAGCTCCTCGCAGCTGATGGGCAAGCGCCAGGGCTTGCGGTGCATCTGCTTCATCCATGGGTAAAACCGAAATTCGCAATGAAGGCACCTGTGCCTTAAAAGGTGCAACCTGGGCTTTTAAGAGAATCAAACGCTCCACCCCGGCGGCCCATCCAACCCCTGGAAGGGGAAGCCCCCCCAACAACTGGGATAAACCGTCATAGCGCCCCCCTGCTAAAACCGTTTGCTGAGCCCCCAACTCAGGCGTTGTAAATTCAAAGGCTGTGTGGCTGTAATAGTCTAACCCGCGGACCAGAGACGGCTCTACTTCGTAAGGAATATCAAGCGCTTTAAGGCCAGCCTTCACCGCTTCAAAAAAAGTTTGGGAAGCAGGGGTGAGGTAATCCAAAATCCGTGGAGCTTCTCTGGCAATTTCTTGATCTGCGGGGTGCTTACTATCCAAAATGCGTAAAGGGTTTGTGGCGAGTCGCTTCAAGCTTTCAGGAGACAGATCTTGGGCATGGCCTTGGAAATAAGCAACCAAGCTTTGACGGTGGTGCTCCCGGCTTTGAGAGTCTCCCAAGGTGTTAATCTGTAACGTGACTGCCTCTAAAAGGCCCAGGGCTTTCAGATAGTCTGCAGCACAAGCCATGACATCAACATCTGCCCAAGGAGTCGCGTCCCCAACCCATTCAACCCCCACCTGATGAAACTGGCGTAAGCGCCCCTTTTGGGGGCGGTCATAGCGAAACATCGGTCCTTGGTAAAAAGCCTTGACAGGAAGTTGTTGATGCAACCCATTGTTTAGCATGGCCCGCATGAAAGGTGCAGTCCCTTCCGGCCGCAGGACCATTGTCTGGGCTTCTTCTTTTTCAGCACCCCTGGAGGCAACCTCAAACATCTCTTTTGAGACGATATCAGACGCTTCGCCAGAGGTGTGTTTGAATAGGCTCGCCATTTCTAAAATGGGGGTAGATATTTCTTGGAAGCCGTAAGCCCCTGCTTTCAGACGTGCTGCCTCGACCACCTCACGAAAAAGAGGATACTCTTCAAACAAAAGATCCCGTGTTCCCCGAACCAGCTGCATGCCAGTAATTCCTCTTAAATCCTAAACTTGTCCTTTTGTAAGAAGCCCCTTTTCCTGCAACAAAGTGCGCAATTCGCCATTCTGGTACATTTCTCGCACAATATCGCACCCGCCCACAAATTCTCCTTTTAGGTAAAGCTGAGGAACGGTAGGCCAATTTGTAAAGTCTTTGATACCTTGACGAATCTCATCATCTTCCAGCACGTTAATGCCTTTGAATTCAACCCCAAGCTGGTTCAAAATTTGAACCACAACGGAAGAAAACCCACACTGGGGCTGGGCAGGGGTTCCTTTCATATATAAAATTACCGGGTGTTCAGCAACTTGCTGACGGATGCTTTCAAGTATAGCTGACATCATTAATCCTTCTCTTAAATCAAATCTAGGCAATACCCTAGGGGGCACGGGTCTCTATAGAAAGAGCATGAAGCTCTTGGTCCATCTTCCCTTGCAGGGCAAGATAGACCATCTGGTGCTGTTGTACTTTGGTCTTGTCCGCGAAAATAGATGAAACGATGGACACTTTCAAGTGATTGTCATCCCCCACAAGATCTTCAAGCTGAACAAAACCTTCGGGGAACGCTTGCTTTAAAAGCTGTGTCACATGCTCCATATTTGTCATCATTCGCCTCACTCCATAAACCCAGTTCATGATCTGCCAAGAGGTTATACTATCCTCTGGAAAGGGGTCAACCTAAATTGTGTCCATAACGGGCGAGCCATCCATAAACATTTTCAAGCGCTTCCAAAGATATGCAATAGGGAGGAAGCAGGTAAACAGTTTGTCCCAGGGGGCGTATAAAAAATCCGGCTTCCAGAGCATCTCGTTTCAAGCGTTGAGGTGAGCTGTTAGCGCTGCGCCAATCAAAAGCTGCGATTGTTCCCACGGAGCGCACCCGGTGAACATGCTGGGGGAGCGTTTGTTCTAAGTGTTGAACGCCCTTACGTTGAGCTATCGCCAGATCTGCTAGCCGTTGCTGAGTTTGGGGACTTTGCAGAAGCTTCAAAGAGGCAATTGCGGCCGCGCACCCTAAAGGGTTTGCTGTGTAAGAATGACCATGGGCCAAAGCCTTTGAAAAAGTGTCCCCTAAGAAAGCCTCGTAGATTGATTGTGAGGCAACGGTTAAAGCCAAGGGCAAAAAACCACCCGTGAGCCCTTTTGAGAGGCATAAGATATCAGGAGCATGTTCCAGCTGTGCGTGGGCAAAGGTGGTTCCTGTTCTCCCAAATCCGGTCATCACCTCATCAAAAAGAATCAAAACGCCATGGGCTTTTAATAGGGACATCAACCGGTTTAAAAAGCTGGGCCGGCAACAGCGCATACCAGAAGCTCCTTGCACCAGTGGCTCAAGGATCATGCCTGCAAGGCGCGTTGCCTGTTTTTTTAAAAGTGCTTCGAGCTGCTCCAAAGCAGCGTCTTCTTTCTGGGTGACGCTTTCGTCTCCTTCCCATGTGGCGGGAAAGGGAAGGGTGGCTACTTCAAATAAAAAATCCTGAAAAGCCCCGTGAAACCCTGACGTTTTTCCAACACTCATCGCGCCGAACGTGTCGCCGTGGTAAGCGCCTTCAAAGCTTAGGAATAAGCGTCTTTGGGGCTCACCCTGATTCCACCAAAATTGGTAAGCCATTTTAAGGGCAACCTCAACGGCTGTTGAACCGTTATCTGAGAAAAAATATTTGGAAAGAGAAGACGGTAAGATCGTCGCAAGCTCTTGGCAAAGGGTGACCGCAGGTTTATGGGTAAAACCTGCGAAGATCACCTGCTCGAGCTCTAAAGCTTGAGCATAAATAGCCTCTGCAATGGCAGGACAGCCATGTCCATGCAGGTTTACCCACCAACTTGAGATAAGATCGAGATAAGCTTTTCCATCTGTATCACAAAGGTACGCCCCTGAACCTTTTTCAATCAAAATTGGCGGTGGGGCATTTTTTTCTTGGGTAAAAGGGTGCCAGATAAAACGCTGGTCTTGTTCAAGGAAAGCTGATGGTTGCTTCACACTATTTAAAAATTTTTTTGTACAAGATTTCTTCTACGCGCTCTGTCGCAATCTGCTTAACCAAAGAGGGCATATGGTCATCCAGCCATTCTCGGATCAGAGGCCTTAGGGCATCTAAAAAGAAACTCTCTAGGACATGAGCGCTAGATTCTTCAAAACGAATAGACTTGGATTCAGAAGAAGGGGCTGCTTCCCGATTTTTCACTAAACGAACCCCCTGGGGGCCAGATTTTTTTCGTTGCCCTAAAGGAGGAGGCGCTTCCTCTTTTTGCTTCACAATTTCAACGGGAACATCACCCACCGGCGTGTCATAAGGCGTTTTTAAAAATCGGGGGGAAAATGGAGACGCGGAATGCCCATGAGAGCCCGGCTCTTTATGGGTAGGCATAAAGGGCTTCCCCAGATGTTCTGGAGGCTTCGTGTCCATTGAAGGCGTAGACTTCGAGGAAAGATCCCCCTTTTCTTCGGTAATGATGCGGCGGATGGAAGCTAAAATCTCTTCCATAGAGGGATCATCTTGGTATTCCACTTGACTCATAAACATCCTCTAATTTTTAAAAAATCGCAACATAAACCCAAAAATTTCGAACCATCGCGCTCCATTTTGTGCACAAAAACCTCAAGAAACAATTAACGAAGGTAAGTTTTTAATGAATCCCCTACTTTAGGCTAAACAGATCTCCCCGGTGTTCATTATAGTAAACATTAGGATCATGGTAAGGAACTTTAAGTTTGAGGTTTCTTGCTGTCAATTCGCCAATTAGCACCAAAATTTGAAACTGGGCCAGAGTTTCTGTCTGGCGAGCTCGCACCAAAGCAATTTGTGCATCGCGCCATTTTTCTTCAATCTGCAGCACATCCAAAAGGCTTTTAAGGCCCATGGTATATTCCTCTCGAACGCCTCGCAAAGCAAGATCGCTCGCATCAACCTGCAACGTAAGCTGTTCCCTACTTTTTTGAGCTGCAATCCAGCTTGTCCAGGCTTGGGTCATTGCCTGAACCACAGCCCGCTGGGTGCTTTGGCGAGAAGCTTTTGTTTCCGCGGCTCTTTGCTCAGACTCCCGTACCCTGGAGTGAGTCAACCCCTGGCGATAAATGGGAACTGAAACGGAAAGCCTAACCGACATGTCTTTTCCTCCTCCTGAGGTGACACCAGCCCCATCTCGAAGAGAGCGAGCGGCGCCGGCTTCAGCTGTCACCTGGGGCAATAAAGCCCCAATTTGAGCGTTGGTATCATACCGAGAGGCTTCTTCTTGAAATTTAGACGCCTGGAGAGACGGATTTTTCCTCAGCGCTATTTCTATCGCTTGTTGACGGTTCTTGGGGAGTCGAAGGCTTACTTTGGGAAAAATTAACTTACCAGGTGGGCGCCCGATAACTTTTAAGAACGTGGCGCGTGCCGTTTCAAGATCGCCCTCGGCGCTAACCCGATTTGAGACAGCTTCCGCAAAATTAGCCTCAGCCGCAGCAACTTCAGTGCGGGTTACTTCTCCTACTTCATACCGAGCTCGGGTTTGGTCTACAGTGCTTTGCAGAACCTTCTCACTTGCTTGCAAGAACCCAAGAATCTGGGTTTTGGTGTACACGTCTGTAAATGCTTTCACGGTGTCTAACAAAACGCCTTGTTCAGAGCTTAAAAGCGTTTCCCGGCCGGCAAGCACGCCTGTTTCTGAAGACTTTGTTCGAAAATGTGTTGAGCCACCAGAAAAAAGAGATTGGGTAACGTTAATACCCATAGATCTTTGCCGGTTTGATGTCCAAGTGTTTGTGCCTGGCAGCGTTCCATCAGTCTTTGATTTTTCATAGGCTTGAGAAAGTGACCCTACAATATCTGGCCGCCATTCGGAAAGAGCTTGGGAAACTTTTTCATCTTTCTGATGAAGCTGAGCCCTGGCAGCATCAAGATCTGGGTTGCTAAGATAAGCATCTGCAAAGGCCTGATCTAAGGTTTCAATGGTCGCGTGTTCGCTTTTGGGACGCGTTTCTTTTGAGGGAAGATCTATGGTCTTTTTAGGAGGCGAATCAGCGGCTTCACAAAAACTTGAAAATAAAAAAAGCGCTGCAAGAGAGAAAAACAACACAAACTTAAAAGAATACATAAACCGCATGGGCGCCTTCCCGTGAATGTTCAACTAGAACGATTTTCTCTTTATAGCGCCAATTAGCCAGTTTTTCAAAATGTAAATTTATTTTTTTTTAAAAATCCCTTGAGCAAAGGAAGGGATGTTCTGAAAGCATAGTGAGGGGAAGGAGTTTGACCTTGAGAAGTCACCTGAGCCCGAAAAGCTTGCTGAGATCCATCTCCTAGCTGCCAAACGCCAACGATGCGTCCCTCGGGTTTGAGTTGTTTCAAGAGCGCTTGGGGAATATGCTCAACAGCCCCTTCAATAAATATGAGGTCATAGGAGCCTTCTTTGACACACCCTTCTTCTAAAGCGCCTTGGTGGATAGAAATTTTATCTAATTTCAATTTTTTTTGATTTTGCTCCATGTGTGTATAGAGCAGGACACTTTCCTCCACAGCCACGACACTTTGGACGAGAAAGCGTAGGATGAAAGGACCATATCCGGTCATGGCGCCAATATATAAAGCTTTTTCAAAAGCTTGAGGAGTCGCAAATTCGATCAGCCGGGCAAGAAGCGCTGGCCGGGTTAAAAATCGATCCGCTTCTACCTGGAGATGATCCTCTTGATAGGCCAGTACCATGTTCTTCTCTAAAGTTGAAAAATATTCCCGGGGTACAACACCAAAAGCCTTCAAAAGCTCAACTGAACTGATTCCTTCTGGCATCAATTGTGTTTTTACCATCCGTTGTCGCAAAATTTCTGGAGAATCCATGATGTGCCACCTCTAGCAATGCTAATACCAAACCCCATTTTTTAATTGATTCAAAAATTGGATCGTGAGCAGAGCTTTTGTGCATGTACGATAGTACGCTTGACATAGCCTCGCCCTTCCAAATCTGAGATTTGGTATAAACTGTCTCATTTATTTCTTAAAGATTAGCAAAAAAATCTTTCAAAAGCGTATCTTGAAAAAGAAATATTTCACAAGACCCCACCATTTTTTTGTTTTTCTTCTACCTCCCCTGCCTTAAAGCGTTCAAGCTTCTTTATTACAGCCAACCCCCTATTAAATGACCCTCTATCCTATTTTTGGAGAGAGCTGATTCAGGGAACATTTGAATTTCCGTCGAATGGATTAAGCTTTTTCCCAATCTTGATCATTTTTGCGAAATTTTATCTTGTTCTCCCGCAACCCCTTTGTCATTCTCGCGAACGTGTTGTCTTTCGGATGGTTATTATACGATAATTCTACTGGAACCTCTACTGAAGCGTCATGTTTATAGGTTTTTCCCTTCTGCGAGAATGACAAAAAGGGCAAAGGAACGATAAAGGTACCTTTTGTCAGACACGTTCTATAGCTCTAGGCTTGGGCCAACAGCTCCTGCACGCTCCCATTTTCCAGGGAAAGCCCCAGCACGTGCTTACGGTGCCAGAGGGCATAAAAAAGAAGGCTCCAGGCCAAAAAACCCTGTTTCTTATTGGAACTTCCAAAAAGCGCGCGCACCTCCTCTGGTACACAAAGCTCTTGGATGCCGGGCTGTTTTGCAAGCAACTCCCCAAGAACCTTCCCCTGCTTCAAGACCCAAGCTTCTGCTGGAAAGGTGAAACCCTGCTTCTTTGCGAAGGGGCGCGCTTCAGGAAGATTCGCCTCAAGCCACGTGCGTAAAAGCCATTTATGATGACCTTTACGAAGCTTGAGTGAATCTGGCAATCCAAACAAAAACGCACTGAGCTTGGGCTCAAGAAAAGGCGTTCGACCTTCCAAGCCGTGGGCCATTAAGCACCGATCGAGACGGTTCAATAAATTGCTGGGCAACCAAGCTTTACAATCAATACCCTGGGCGCGCTGTAACTTCGTAAAGCCCTCACTGCCCTGCAGGGTATTTTGCAAAGAGGCTTTCCAGCCTTCGGTTTGATGACGCAATAAAGCTGTCTTAGAAAAATTGCCTCGTTTGCGCATCATACGCCCCCCAAGCCACCAAGGCCAGCTTGCTTTTCGATAACGTCGGTAGCCGGCCAGCAACTCATCCGCTCCTTCTCCACAAAGGATCACTTTAATGCCATGGGCTTTTGCAACGGAGGCCATTTTATACGTAGGCAAAGCAGAATAGTCTAGGAAAGGATCGTCCACCACCTCAACAACCCGCGGAAGAAATTCCCAGAAATCTGCTTCTGTAAAAAGAACCTCGTGGTGGTTTGCGCCACAGGCTTGTGCTGTTACCCGCGCATAGGCTGATTCATCGTGTTTAGGAGACTCTGGAAACACGGTGGTAAAGGTTTGAACAGGCTCGGGGGTGATGCGATGCATCAGCGCCAAGAGCGTTGAAGAATCAACCCCACCTGATAAGAAAAGACCATATGGCACGTCACTGCGCAAATGAAGACGGACACTTTCATCTAAATGCTTGTCCAGCTGTGAAAAAGCTTCTGCTTCTTCCAAGGACGCCGCAGGTACAAACAATGGAGTAGTTCGGATATGGGAGGCCACAATCACCCCTTCATAAACACGCAGCACCTCTCCAGGAAGAACCCGCTTAATTTCTTTGAAAGGCGTTTCTCGGCCAACAGTAAAGCGCAGTTGGAGCAATTCTTCTTGCATCCCTGGATCTAGCTCTCGGGAAGCGACGCCTGCCTTTAGCAGCGCCTGAAGCTCTGACGCAAAAAAGAAGCCTGCGGGCGTCTCTGCGTAATAAAGCGGCTTAATGCCAAAGGGGTCCCGGGCCAGGATCAGCTCCCCTTGGGTGCGATCATAGATGGCTAAAGCAAACATACCCCGAAGTAATTTTACAAAATCAAGACCATAACGCTGATATAAAAAAAGGAGCGGTTCAATATCTGATTCGGTTTTAAAAGGCGACTCAGGAAACAGCTGCTTCAACTCTTGATAGTTGTAAATTTCAGCATTCGCCACCAAGGCTAGGTGATCAAGAAAAAAGGGTTGCTTTCCTCCTGTGTGATCAATAATCGCCAAACGCGTCTGCCCCAACGCCGCGGTGTCTGATGCAAAAAAACCATCCCCATCAGGCCCTCGATGCTGTAAACACCCCAGCATATCTCGCACACGCTCTAAGTCTAGCGTTTTTTGTCGCTTGGCGACGGCCCCTACAATTCCACACATGATAAATTTCTCTCAATTTTTTGATGGGAACCATCGCAAAAAGGTGGGGTGCGTGTTTGTTTGCACCCGCATAAAAAAACTTCCTCCGGCTTTTCCAACACGAAAGAAAGAGATTTTCCCTTGCTGGGGTCTTGTTTGTGGGATCCATCACAAAACGGTTGTTTTTGGCTGAGCCCGCAGGTGCACCAATAATAGGTTCCCTCAGCCAATTGACACCCAAAGGGCTCGCGGAAAGATTTCTCCATTTCACCTCAACTCCTCTGTTTATTGCGTTTCCTCTAAGGCGCTCGCAAGGCACGTCGCCTGAAGGATAGGGTCATCCAGGGTTTCTTTGATGACCTTGGTTTCTGAATCCCACAGCAATTGCAAAAAATGATAAACATTTCGAGCATAAAGGCTTGAGGCATCTGTTGCAAGACGTGTTTCAAGGGCCCGGGCGCCTAAAATTTGAACGCCTCCAGCCGTGGTTAACAACTGGTCTTGCACGCTTCCAAAACAGTTTCCTCCCAAAGGGCCTGATGCCAGATCTATCACGATCGCCCCTGGTTTTAAAATTTTCAACAGAGGTTCTGTCACCAACACAGGGGGCGCTTTGCCTGGCACCAAAGCTGAACAGATCACCACGTCCACCTTTTGGAGGACTTCCGCCAGCTTTTCTTGCTGCCGTTTCTGGTAAGCCGCATCCATTTCTGTTGCGTAGCCACCCGCATCTTCTCCTGAGACAGGGGCTGGCACATCAACGAACTGAGCGCCAAGGCTCTCCACTTGCTCTTTCACCGCGGGGCGGATATCAAAGGCCATAACCCGAGCGCCTAAGCGCTTGGCCGTTGCAATGGCTTGCAAGCCTGCGACCCCAGCCCCCAAAACCAACACCTGTACGGGGGGAATGGTTCCTCCTGCGGTCATCATCATGGGGAAAACCCGCTGGGTGAGGGCGGCCGCTTCAATCACAGCGCGATAGCCCGCCAGGTTCATCTGGGAAGATAAAACGTCCATGGCTTGGGCACGGCTGATCCGGGGGATCAGCTCCAGGCTAAACACTCGCCACTTCTTCTTTTGATAAAAAGGAAGGCGATCTTTTCCATAAAGTCCCCCAAAAAGGCCCACCAGGGTTGACCCTTCTGGAATCAAAGCACTTTCTGTACCCTCCTCCCCAGAACCTTGGGGTGGCTGAAGCTTTAACACCAATTTAGCTTGCTCGTAGGTCTCTCGGGGAGAAGCTGCGATGACAGCACCCGCTTGGGCATAAGCCTGATCAGCGTAAGCGGCCGAAGCGCCTGCATCTTTTTCTACATAAACCGAAAAGCCTTGGGCCACCAATTTTTTAACCGTCTCAGGGGTGGCGGCAACCCGCCGTTCAAACGCAACGGTTTCTTTAGGAACTGCAATTTTTAAGGGATTAAGCTGTGTTTTCTTCATACGTGAACGCTTACGGTCGATGACATAAAATTGGGGCAAGAGTAGCCCCCTTTCCTACGCCTTGGCAAGAAGAAAAAGGTAAAACCCCGCTGCTGTTCCTCGCCCTCAAAAATGTTGTTATTTTGCAACAGTTTCAAAAAAACTGAAACAAGGACGTTTGAACAGCTTGACCCAAGCATCTGTTTTTACGTATTGTTTTACCTGAGGCACTTCAGTAACTGAAAAAATAAGGAAGTGACTCTTATGAAAAAATCAATCGTATATTCTGCTTTTTTAAGCTCTGCCCTGGTGGCTTCTGGCGCCTTTGCAAATGACGGTGCTGTGCAACCCGCACCTGCCAAAAACCCTTGCCATATGGGGGGCTTTTACATTGGTGCCGCCGTTGGATATGGTTCCCACAAAGCCAGGACGGATCAAAAATTGACGTCGGCTCTCGTAGCCACAGACCCACTTCGCAAAAATGACCTTTCTCTGGATGGCGCCAATGGGGGGCTTTTCTTGGGCTATGGTAAAGAATTTGGGGGATCTAGGGTCTATCTTGGCCTTGAATTTGGCTATTTCATGGATGGTAGCAAAGGAAAATCAGAGTATACCCCCGTAGCTGTTCTTCCTGGCGATCTCCTCAAAACAGAAGCTAAACGGAAAGATGGTTTAGAGCTTGCCGCACGCATGGGGCTTATCTTCAACCAAACCATGCCTTACCTTAAGCTTGGGTGGGCCAACACCAAGGTTGAAGCAACCCAAGTTGTAGCTGCAGACACGGCCCTTGTTGGTCCTGCTGTCCCCGTCCAACTCACCCAAAAATTCCTTAATAAGCGTTTGAATGGCTTTCTGGTGGGTGCGGGGATTGACATGAAGCTGAACCGTAATTTGATTGCTGGTTTGGAATATACCTATGCCACCTATCAGAAAAAAGGGACTCGGCAAGCTGTGGCAACTGGCACAGACATCACCGACGCCAACAACTGGGACAGCAAACTTAAGCTATCGGATAACAAATTCCGCCTGCGGTTAGCGTACCAATTCTAAAATTAACATTGAGGGAGAGCTCCCCGCGGGGGCTCTTCTTCACTTAAAAGCCTGGGCCAAGCTTTTAAAGCCAGATTCCACCCAGTTTTCTGCTTCTTGGCGAAGGGCTGAAACATACCGCACTAAAAACCGAGTCGCCTCAAAGCGCCCAGGATCATGGTCAAAAGGAGGTTTTTTGAACCGTTTCGCCGTGTGGTTGAGGGCTTCAACCAAAGCTTGCCTTTTCTGTATCCCTTGGAATTCAAACCGCTCCCGTACGCTTTCTGGATTGAAGAAGTAAGCTGTCGCAAGATAATGCCGAGCCAAGAGCTCTAAATAGTCTATCAGCCCTCTGGGGTTTTTGAAATCCTCCGGAAAGAGTGTATAAGGAAAGCTATCATAGAGTGCGATGTACAAAGCGGTTCCTATTTTTTCTAAAGTTTCTGGTGGTGCCGTTTCTGCAAGATTTAAAATCACGCGGTGGATTTCAAGGGAGAAATCAAAAACAGGCCTCATGTTTTCTTTCATCTCTTCTAACGTTGTTGAAACGTCTGAAAAAAGAGAATTTTTTTTTGATTCGCCTTGTTGAAAACCGTTTAATTGCTCAATGAACTCCCACGCGTAAAGGCAATCAAACCGTGATTGGACCACAGGGTTCACCTTTTCTCCACAGACATAAAGGGGTTGGTCTGAAAAACGTGTAAAAAAGACCTGATTCAATGTTCCCATGGCAAAAACAAGCGGACTCAGCTGTTCTCCCCCTGCAACAGGCAAGATAAGCGGTTTATAAGCTTCTGAAAAAAGCATTTGGTTGACGGCTTTTTCAAATTCTTCCTTAGAATTTGAATTTTCAAAATAAAAAACATTTGGGGTGTTTTCAAATTTTTTTTCAGCAACGATTTGAAAATAATCGCCAAAAAAATCTTTCAAGGTGAACCGCGGTTTTTTCTCCTTCAACTTCAGCAAGAATGAACCTTCTGCAGAAGGTTGTCTGAAAAGCGTCTTTTTAGAACTTTCAGGGCGCTCGGGGGGAGGAGATTTTTTTAAACCTAGAATAAATGAGCCTTCGTACGTCTCTTCTTTGGGCACTCTATCTATGAGGTCCGAAGCAAGCGGTTGGATCTCGAGGTTAACTAATCTTTTTTTCTCTTCTTTAGCCCCTGCAGAAGGTTGTTTGAAAAACGTCCTTTTAGGACTTTCAGGGCGCTTGGGGGGAGGAGATTTTTTTTCTTTTAAACCCTGCTCATTTTTTTCTGAAATCTGTATCAAACCTGGAAAGCCCACCAAGGGGGAAAGTGGTCTTACCTCTGGATTTACAGATTTTCTTTTTTCTTTTTCTTTCCTTTTTTGATCCCGAAGGTCTTGAATCTTTTGCATCAAAAAAGAACGTTCTTTGGGGGGGCTAAGCGCTTAAACGGAGGAAATGGTGTAGGTGACCCAGGGGAGGTTTTTTCATCGTCTTTTTTAGAATCAGGATGTGCCATCTTAAAAGAAAGTAAATTTTCGTTTGGAATAGAAATTTTTTCTTGAACGCTCTGCTGCGACCCAAAAGCCCCAGCAATTGGTATTTCGGGTTCTTCTGGATGCTTCAAAGGAGACGTCGACCGCGTTATGTCTTGAGTTTCAGCATTTGAAAATGCAGGCCTCAAAACAGGTTGTCGCTTCTTAAACAAAGTTTGAAATTTTGCTTGGGTGGCCTCTTGGGGTTCCAGGGGTTGCTCTTGTTTATAGACTTTGAGATCATAAACCATAGATTTGAAAACGTCATCAGGCAAGGGCAAATTATACGTCTCATGGGCTGCTTCCCTCGAAAAATGAGCCTGAATACGCAAGCCTTGCTCCAAATAATCTATCCCTTCCAAAGGTTCTTTCAATTCAGGGCGATTTTTTTGAAGCTTTTGCAAAGACCGAACCATTGCCTCTTTTTTTTCAGCATAAACATCCTCTACCGCTTGCGCGGAAAAAGAAACAAGGCTGATAAAAAAAACAAAATTTAGAAAACGGAGACGCATGGCCTGTGCCTTTTATTTTGTATCAATTTGTCAAAATAATAGCACAAATTCTTCCTCATGGAAGAAAAAATCTCAAATCACCTGAAATTTAAAGGCAAGATTGGATCCATTTTATCAAAGCTTCTTTGGATTGAAGAGCCATTTTGCTGTCAACAGCTTTCCCTTTTGCAAAAAGGATGAGGGTTGGGATGCTTCGAACCCCAAACTGAGACGGCGTGATTGGATTTTCCTCAATCTGAAGCTTCGCAACCACCAATTTTCCTTCCATCTCTTGGGCGATTTCATCAAGAACTGGCGCCAACAGCTTACAAGGGCCGCACCACGGCGCCCAAAAATCCACCAAAACAGGCAACTCAGAGGTTGAAATCATTTCTTGGAACGTTTCGTCGGTTAACTCTTTCATGATCATCTCAATCCTTTCTCCGGAAAATTAGTACCTCTAGCACTTTAACGATTTCAGATGCCAAAAGGAAGAGGAGAATTTGACGAAAAGATGGAGCGGGTGATGGGAATCGAACCCACGTGACCAGCTTGGAAGGCTGGGGCTCTACCATTGAGCTACACCCGCGCGGCGGAAGCAAAAAACCCGTCAAAGAGATGGTGGAGGGAGTAGGATTCGAACCTACGTAGACATTCGTCGGCAGATTTACAGTCTGCTGCCATTGACCGCTCGGCCACCCCTCCTCTTTCAGGGACTCAGACATCAAAGAAAAACCGAAAAAATACCCAAATTCTCATTTTTCTTCAAAATCTAGGGCCGATTCTATGCCGAAACCCTTATGAAACGCAACTTAAAAAATAAAACTGTTTTAAATGTATACCCCGCTCCTCCTTTATCCTTCCCACCCAGTCGGGAATCTAGGAAAAATCGCTGGATTCCTACCTCGGTAATAATGATAAAGAGGCAAAGCAGGGAGGCGAGAATGTTTTTAGCAACCCTCTTGAGGATCAAGCTTTTAAGCTAAAATAGAGCGGAAAAAGCTGGTCTATTTTGAAGGTGCCGCACTTGCTTCAAGGCAGTGTTTAATGTAAGGCTCTCTTCCTTTCGAACAAGCAGTTTTGCAAAATTCTTTGATGCTTGGTTTGGAGCACATCTTCTTTGTGCAAAACCCAAGGCAAAAGGATATGAGGGCCGTTTCAAGCGCTGCATAGCCAGCGCCAGCGATGAGCCCTGCGACTGCACCAGGAGCAACACCCACGGCAGCTCCAGGAATACTTGCAATCTCAGAAGCTATTTTAGAACTTTCTTTACCCATAAAATGTGATGTTCTGGCAGAAAATATACCTCCTGTCACATCCCCATCGATTTCTGCGCCAACTTCTGCCCCTGTCATCATGCCTGTCACAAGACTTAAAGGAGGGATGCTGATAGATTTTTGTTTGATGCATTGTTTAAATTTGCTTGCTATTTTCTCGTCATTAAGATCACATTTTTCCTTGCAAAACGTTTGAAATTCTTCAAATTTACAAAGCTTTTCACTGCAAACAAGGGGGCAAAGAAGCAACCTATCCGCGTGGAGCATCTCCTCCACTGCTTCCATGTTATCTTGGTGCAGCCTATGAGGGTTGATTCCGTCTTCTCTGGCAAAAGACGCGTTTGCAAGCGCAAGCGTTAAGAGGCAAAACGCCATTTTTTTCCCAAGCAACATGATTCAAATCATCCTGATTCTGTTCATTTTATAAAGAAAATATTAGCAATAAGATATTGATAAATAATGAATTATTTTGTTTTCTTAATTTTTAATAAAGTTGTCCTCCCCCATCCCCACGCCCTCTTTTGTTCTTACAGATGCCTATTTGTCATCCCCGCGGAGGCGGGAATCTAGGCAATGCTTTCATCTGGCACTCTCTATTAAAGCTTCCTTATAGGGTTTTCCTGGATCCCCGCCTCCGCGGGGATGACAGGAAAAGGCAGGGAAAGGACAACTTTTTGATCCATTAAGATGTAACAAAATAATTTAAGGAGAACTGTCATTCCATGTCGGCAACAAGGTAGGATAAAGCGCTTCTGTTGAATTTTTTTGAAAAATGACCCCGCAGGAGGCTCTGCTCTTTTGATGGTAAAGAAAAAAAGTGGGGCGAGTGACCGGGATCGAACCGGCGACCTCCAGAACCACAACCTGGCGCTCTAACCAACTGAGCTACACCCGCCACAATACCGATAGGTATTCTTTTGTAGCTCGAGGGGTTGTCCCGGGTCAAGATTTTTTATTAGCATTTTTTTATCCCTACTGTGAAAAATTCCCCTTCCCGCCAGTAGACGGCACAACAAACATAGCCCGTCCCCTATGCTCAAGGATTTTCCGTGTTCCTCAAGCGCGTGTCTCGAGAAATTGTGTTGAAATCGGGTTTATCCTCGAGCAACAGGCTTTCCTTGTAACACATGGGCTGGCGTATGGGTTGTTTGCTCTAACCGTGCCCGGTAGATAGTCAAATTTTCTAAAACACGCTGAACATAATCCCGGGTAACCGTATAAGGAATGGACTCAATCCAATCCACCACGTCTAGTTTCCCCTTATGAGGGTTCCCCATGGCTTCTACCCAACGGGCTACCGCCGTATCCCCCGCATTGTAAGCGGCAACCCCCAAAATATAAGAATTGTTGAAACGGCTCAGGTGGCGCGTTAAGTGTGCCATCCCAAGGGTGATGTTGTGATTTGGCTCAAATAATTTATCCGGATGGTGGTTCAGTCCCAAGGTTTTTGCTTCCATATGAGCTGTTTGAGGCATGATCTGCATCAGCCCTCGTTCGCCTGCATCTCCCACGGATTGGGGATTAAATCGGGTTTCTCGATGAATCACCGCCATGACCAAGGCTTTTTCTGGTGAGGGTTTAGCTGTATTTGAGGGAAGCGGGAGAAGCGGATAGGCCACCTTCAAAACCGTTCCACTCCTGTCTAATGTTTGCCGGTCCATCTCTGCGGCGAGGGTTGGGATCAGCTCTCCAGTCAAAGCCACCACCAGCTGTTTTTGAGAGGATGTGTGCGCTTGTTTAGCCAATGCTTCGAGAATAGCCCTCACAAAGGGTTCTGCCTCAGGCCCCATGGGGCGCAGGGCTCGGGCCAGCTTCACCAGTTCTCTTTGTTCAAAAGCTTGACGGATTTTTGGGGATGCTTGAGGAATCTCTGCAAAACGGGGAAAGGGGGATTTATTCACTTTTAGAGAAGCCAATTGCCCATAGAAAGTGGTTTTATAAAGCGCAGCGCGGTTATAGGCTTTGTGGGCAACATCGTTCTGTTTTAAAGCCTCATGGGTACGCCCCAACCAATAACTCGCCCGGGCAAGGCTGATGGGGGTTTTCACCACTTGTTGGAATTGCTCAAAATGCTTTTTGGCGACGGTGGGCTGTTTTAAAAAACGAAGGGCGAGCCAGCCGGCAAACCATTCCGCCTCAGCATATTCTCTGGTGGATGTACCCGGCACCCGATGTTGGGTCACCAAACGGTAGGCCATCTTGGGGTCCCCTGCTTGGAGCATTTCTCGAGCTAGATAATTTCGCTCCTGCCACCAGATTAAAGGATGGGAAATGTGATGGGTATCGGCCAACATCAAGCGTATGGCTTCATCACATCTTTTTTGTTTCTTCAGCCAAAAAATTTGAGCCCAGTGAAGCCCTTCATGGTTGCGAAGATTAGCTGAAAGTGCGTTATAAGCTTTAAGTGCAGCAGGATCTCCTTCCAAAAACCCAATCCAAACCCTCGCTTGGCGTTGTTTTTCCTCATTTACAAGTCCCAACACTTGTTTAGCTTGACCCACTTCTTGCTCCCACAGCATCTCCTCAAGCCGGGCTATGTGGTGAGATGCTTTCAAGAGATGACGGAAAGAAGCCAAAAAAGCTTGTTGATCTGCAGGAGAGAAGGAGACTTTCGTCCACGTTTCCCCAACGGTCTTCCGGATCAATTTCACCTGGTTTGTGCGGGATAGTGCTTGGAGGTAAGCGAGGTGTGCTTTGCTGGAAATAGGCTTATATTTTCGGAAAAAAGCTACAATTTCTGCAGGGTTTTCCCCTTTCCCCAGCTGGGCTTCCGCGGCCAGCTGAAGGCGGCGGCGGTGGGGCCAATCCGGATGTTTCTCCAGAAATTCAACAATTTGGGAAAAGTTGAGGGTTTCTGCTGCATAGTGAGCCTTAAGCCAAAAAAGAAAATCCCTTACAAAACCAGGGCTTTGATGGGTGCTAGCAAGATCCAGGTGAGCCAATTGTTTCGGATTTTTGATAGCTTGTTCCACCAATGAAAGGGATGCCCCAGCCTCTTTCCCAAAAAAGAGCCCTATCCAACCCACAATTGCCAGGAAACACAAGCGCTTGCGAAATTTTAAGAAGAACGGTAACGTTATCACCTGAAAGTACTCCTTTTGTAAGAATCCATGAAAGGATCATTCCATATGCGTAAAAAATTTCAAGGTCTTTTTATAGCTCTAGCCACATTTTATCAACATGATAAACTCGACAAGGAAACCCTTATGGTTTACCTGACCTGGCTTTTGGATCAAGGGGTCCACGGCGTGGTTGCGTGTGGAACAACAGGGGAGTCTCTTGCTTTGTCTTTAGAGGAGCAAGCTGAGGTTTTGGCGCTCTGCGTTTCCAAGGCAAAGCCTCGATCAATTCCTGTGGTTGCAGGGATCGCAGCTCCAACCCTAGGCCAAGCCCTTGTCCAGGTGGCCCAAGCGGAAAAAGCAAAGTGTGATGGCCTGTTGGTTCTGACCCCGTTTTATGTGAAACCCTCCCAGGAAGCTTTGCTGACATTTTATAAAGCGGTCCATGCTGAAACCTCTCTGCCCATCATCCTGTACAACAACCCCTCCCGGGCTGGTGTTGAGTTAGCGATAGAAACGGTGGCAGAGCTTGCTGCCAGTTGTCATCGGATTGTGGCTTTAAAAGATTCCTCTCCAGATTTGACGCGGCCCTTGGCCCTTCGGCGCATACTTCCCCAAGATTTTTCCTTGCTTTCAGGGGATGATCCTACATTTGCAGCTTTTCTTGCTCACGGAGGGGATGGTATTATCTCCGTGGCAGGAGGGCTTGCGCCCCAAGCCTATAGGGCCCTTTATGACGCGTGGACAGAGGGAGATCTTCCAACAGTTCAGCGCTTGACCCAGGTGCTTTCCCCTCTGGCGGAGGCTTTGTTCCAAAGCACCAGTCCCGGGCCTTTGAAAACCCTTTTAAGCCAGGAAGGATGGGGAGAAGCCACTACACGCTTGCCCATCAGCACGCCCACCCCTGTCCAGCAAAAAAACCTCCAAGCAGCCTTGATGGAAGCCAGGACCTTGGAAGGGTCTCTGCAACACCAGCAGGCTTTATCAAGCCTCAAAAAGGCTTAATACCCCCCCCATCTGGATACTTTGAGGTTTTCCTCAAGGGGTGCTAGCTTTTTCTCTAAAAAATATGTTACAAAAAGAGATATTCTGTCTACTTTAGAAGAGGTTTTTTGTGGCAATTCTCCCAGATGTGTGGATTCGTAAGCAAGCGGCCAAGGGCATGATTGAGCCTTTTGTCGATTATCAACAGCATCAAGGCGTCATTTCCTACGGCGTGTCTTCCTATGGCTATGACGCGCGGGTTGCAGATGAATTTAAGATTTTCACGGATCTAGATCACACCATCATAGACCCCAAACAATTTTCTGAGAAAAGTTTTGTCGACAGGAAAACCCCCGTTTGTGTTATTCCGCCCAACAGTTTTGCATTGGCCAGAACGGTTGAATATTTCAGAATTCCACGGGATATTTTGGTCATCTGTTTAGGAAAATCAACCTATGCAAGGTGTGGCATCATCGTCAACGTAACGCCTTTAGAGCCTGAATGGGAAGGGCACGTAACCCTTGAATTTTCAAACACAACGCCGTTGCCAGCAAAAATTTACGCGTTTGAGGGCGCCTGCCAGTTTCTTTTTCTAAAAGGTGGGGGAGACTGTGAAGTCTCTTATAAAGATAGGGGGGGGAAGTATATGAACCAGCAGGGTGTGACCCTTCCTCGAATTTTGGGGAAGATTCCCCAATCAGCTTAAAATGTTGTTATTGCACTAAAAAAATATTCGTTAATCCAAAGGAGTGAGCAAGGCATGGATCGTATACGAATTAGAGGTGGCATTTCATTGAAGGGAACAATTCCCATCAGTGGTGCTAAAAATGCGACGCTCCCTCTGATGGCTGCTTCTTTATTGACCCGTTTTCCCCTCATTTTAAATAATGTACCTCAGCTTAAAGATATTGAGACGATGCAGTCTCTCTTGGCTCAACATGGTACTAAAATTCAAGCCAACCCTGTCCAAAAAACCCTTTGTTTGGCAAGTAAAGACCTGACAAATCATGTGGCGCCCTATGACATCGTGCGTAAAATGCGGGCTTCCATTTTGGTTCTAGGTCCTTTATTAGCGCGGCTTGGGAATGCGGAGGTTTCCCTACCTGGGGGATGCGCCATCGGGACACGCCCTGTAGACGTGCACCTGAATGGGCTGGAAGCAATGGGAGCCGAAATCGAATTAGAAAATGGTTACATCAAGGCCAAAGCTCCGAAGGGCCTTCACGGTGCAAGCTATACCTTTCCTGTCGTTTCTGTCACGGGAACTGAAAATTTGCTGATGGCCGCGTGTCTTGCAAAAGGTTCTACGCAATTGATTAATGCTGCCAGAGAGCCTGAAGTGGCCGATCTTGCAAAATGTTTGCAGCAGATGGGGGCTAAAATCGAGGGCATTGGGACGAGCACCCTGACAGTTGAAGGTGTTTCAAGCCTTGAAGGCGCAAGCTATTGTGTGATGGGTGACCGCATTGAAGCTGGCACGTACATGATGGCTGCGGGTATCACAGGGGGAGAGCTTTTGCTTGCAAATGCTTCTTTAGCGGACCTTCCAACGGTCATACCGTGCTTAGAGAACATGGGACTTACGTTTAAGGAAACCCCCAAAGGTATTTGGGTGAAAGCGCCTGATCCCGCCGCTTTGTGTCCAATTGACGTGGTGACAGAGCCATTTCCTGGCTTTGCAACAGATTTACAAGCCCAGCTGATGGCGCTTTTGACGCGGGTTAGGGGAGCCTCCACCATCACCGAAACGGTTTTTGAAAACCGCTTTATGCATGTGCCAGAGTTGGTGCGTATGGGTGCAGACATTTCTATTCAGGGCTCCCAAGCGGCCATTAACGGAGGGGTAGCGCTGCACGGCGCCCCTGTGATGGCAACGGATTTGCGGGCTTCTTTTTCCTTGGTTCTTGCAGCCCTTGCGGCCGAGGGAGAGACTGAAATCCAGCGGATCTATCACCTGGATCGTGGTTATGAAGAGGTAGAAAAAAAGCTGATCGCCTGTGGGGCACATATTGAGCGTATTTTTTCAGAAGATATAGAAGAAGAACAGAGTTCTGACCCATTGCTGGAGGCTGTCGGGTGAGTGCGTTGATTCTCGGTGTTTTGGGGGCGACAGGCCGGATGGGGAAGCTGGTGGTAGATGCTGCCTCAGGAGACGCTGATTTCAGCAGTGTTCAAGCGCCTATCTCACGAAATACCCCCCAAGAGGCTTTTGAAGGCGCAGATGTTGTCATAGATTTTTCTAACGCTAGCGCAACTTTCTCCCACCTGACCTGTGCTCAGCAATTTAAGAAGCCGCTGTTGATAGGAACCACAGGGTTAGATGCTAGAGCTATCAAAAAAATTGAAGAAGCCTCCAAAACAATTCCTGTTTTATGGGCTCCCAATACCAGCTGGAGCATGGCTATTTTTAAAAAAGCGGTAGAGCTGGTTGCTCAGCATCTAACCCAAGGTTATGACCTAGAATTAATGGAAGCTCACCATCGATCCAAACAAGACAAGCCATCTGGAACCGCGCTAGTTTTGCAAGATACCCTTGTTAAACATGCTTCCCTGTCGGCGCTCCCTTCGATCGCTTCCCTGAGGGGCGGCCAACTCCCGGGCGAGCACACCGTTCATTGGATGGGAGACCATGATAGGGTTACCCTGTCTCACCAGGCCTTTGATCGCTCAGGGTTTGTAAAAGGTGCTTTACAAGCCGCAAAATGGCTGGCGATTCAGCCTCCTGGGAAGTATACGATTGAAGATATTTTTTTTCTTAATTTAAAATAGAAAAATTGAATATTTTTAATATATATTTTTTTATCAATTTAATATATTTTTGAATTGCTTGTTGTTGATTGGATTTATTTCTAATATACGAATGGACTGTCCAGTGTGTACAGAATTAAAAAAAAGGTTCTTTTTTTAAGAGAATAAAAACCACGCACCTATACATGCTGGCCATAATTTTTAGCCTGTTAAGTAGCTATCTTAATATAGCTTTGTTAATAGAGCTCGCCCAAGTTATCACAGATAATTTTGTCAAAGTTTTCAAATGTGTAAGCCTGCCAATCATTTCCCTGTCTATAATAGTGACTTTATCTAGATTGAGAGGAAATGAAAATATTAAAATAATATGGAAAAGAACCATATTTTACACAGTTAGCACGACGCTTATAGCTGCGAGTGTTGCATGTATCTCATATTATTTGATAGCACCGGATAATTTATCTGTAGGTATTGCAGATGCTTCCTATAAACAAGAAGCTAATTATTTTGGATATCTTAATACAATTGTGCCGTCGAATCTTTTTACTCCTTTTGTTGAACATCATATCATGGGAGTTTTGCTTATTAGTATTGTTGTAGGGCTGTCGATAGCATTCATTCCTGAAGAAGCTCCGCGTAATGCTATCGGTAATTTTTTCAAAGGAGCCCATGCGACGTTTATTGTCTTAACTTCGTGGATAGTAAATATGATTCCCATTGCTCTGTTTGGTTTTATCACGACAACCTTAGTGCAGTTGAAAGGCGGTGCTAACGTAAAAGGGTTAACAGGATATCTATTTGTTGTAATATTGGCAAATATCGTGCAAGGTTTTGTTATTTTACCTTTGTTTTTATACGCCCATAAAATCAAACCGTTTCATATGATGAAAAGCATGTTGCCCGCACTATCTGTAGCATTTTTTTCTAAATCATCTGTTGGTGCGTTACCGGTCACAATGAATACAATGGAAAAAAAATTAAATATCTCTCCGAAAATTAGCAGATTAGTATTGCCTCTTTGTACTTCGATTAATATGAACGGGTGCGCTGCTTTTATTTTCGCAACTGTAATATATTTAATGCAAAACAGCGGGTTGGAAATTAATTTTTTAACCATGATCACGTGGATATTTATTTCGACTATAGCTGCAATAGGTAATGCTGGGGTGCCCATGGGTTGTTTTTTTCTATCTGCTTCATTGCTTACAAGCATGGGGATCCCGATAGAAATTTTAGGGCTTATTCTACCATTTTACAGTATCATAGATATGATAGAAACATCTTTAAATGTGTGGTCAGATGCATGCGTAATCAAAATAATAGATCAAAAAGAAGTAGAGAAATGTCATGTTATGACATTGTCCGCAAAATAAATTTTGTGCGAAGATTTAAAATAATTTTGCATTCAATGCCTTAAAATCTAACCTCACTAAAAAAAATAGGCTTTTCTTTCTTGCTCGTTTTAAAAAATTAAAAAATTTTGTAAGATGCCATCAATTATCGTTGAAACACTCCCAAATAGTTGAATTGTTCATGCGTGCGCTGAAGCTAACAGCCTTTAGATCTTACCCCACGTTTTCTTTATCCCCAGATCCTGGAGCAGGTGGGGTGATTTTGGTGGGTCCCAATGGGGTTGGCAAAACGAACTTGCTTGAAGCACTTTCTTTTTTCTCTCCAGGGCGGGGGTTTCGACGTGCACGCCTAAAAGAAGTCCAGCATGACCAGGAAATTCACATTCCTTGGTCTGTCTCCATGGAGTTTTCTACAGAAACAGGCTTGTTTCAGGTGGGAACGGGGCGAGACTCCATGGAAGGGGAAAAACGGGTGGTGGCCCTTAATGGGAGCCTTTTAAAAACCCAAATAGAGTTGGCGCATCACCTGCATGTCGCTTGGCTGGTCCCCCAGATGGACCGGCTTTTTTGGGATGGGAACCGAGAACGTCGCCGCTTTTTGGACCGGCTTGTTTTGGGGATAGACCCCCTCCATGGCGCCCGCTTGGTGCGCTATGAACAGGCCTTGCGGGAGAGAATCCACGTTTTGCAACAGCATCAGACGGCTTCAGATTGGTTGAGCTCTTTAGAATCCCTCTTGGTTGAAGAGGGGGCCGCCATTACGGTGGCGCGCCTGCAGATGGTCGAGCAGCTCAATCAGCACTTAGAGGAAAAAAGACATTTTGGAAAATTTCTTTTTCCAAAAGCACGTTTAGCTTTGGTGGGGGAGCCAGAAGCTTTGTTTCAGGAAAGTAAATCTGCTCTTCAGGTAGAAGAAGCCTGGGCTCATCAGTTGAAGCAAGGGAGAGGCTTGGATCGAGAAAAAGGAACAACCCTTTGGGGCTGTCACCGAAGTGTAGTTCAGGTATTTCACCAAACCCGAGACCAACGGGAAAGGGAGTCATCTTATTGCTCCACAGGAGAGCAAAAAGCGATGCTGATTTCCCTAGTCGTTGCAGCCGCCGCCCTGCAATCTGCGGCAGAGAAGCCTTTTTTTCTCTTGTTGGATGAAGTGGTTGCCCATTTAGATGTTCAGCGACGGGGCGCTCTGTTTGATGAACTCCAGCAGCTGCGAGCCCATATTTGGATGACGGGCACCGATGCAGAGCTTTTTAAAGGCATGGATCAACATCTCCAATTAATATCCATTTCACCTTAAAGTAAATTTAATAGAATGTGTTTGAAAAATTTTAAAATTCTTAAAAATAAATTACCTGGATCTGTTGAAAAAATAATTTGAATATTTTATTAACAGAGCCAGCATTAAAAACATTGAAAAAAAGTAGATGTAATTTTTTTTTGTTATAGTTTCATATGGGCACTTTTAAGGGACTCGGATGACAGGGGTTCAGTTTTTTATCACAAAAGGTTGCTGGTAAAAGCTTGCTTTTTAAATCCCAATTTTGCTAGAATAAACCCTGCATTGAGGGTGTTGGTTTTGGAGGAGGGTTCTCGTTCAAATCGCTGTTTTGCAATTTTTTTGTGGACAGGTCTTTTGAAGAATTCTAAAAGTTTTGTAGGCAAGAAATTTGAGTGGAGGTAGCGCTGTCTGTGGTTTGTGTGTCTTTTGCTTCAGTCATTTTTCGCAGGTTAGAGGCGCTGCCAAAGTTTTAACCAAACATCGTTGAGAGGGGTTAATTTTGTCGAAATCCATTCCATTTGAGTTGCCTTTGGGCACAGTCTATCCGGTTCTGCCGTTGCGGGATGTGGTGGTTTTTCCCCATATGGTCGTCCCTTTGTTCGTGGGAAGGGATAAATCCATCCGAGCTATCCAATCTATAGCTGGTGAGGGGAAGCCCATTCTGCTCGTTACTCAAAAGCGCTCAAATTTAGATGATCCGACGACGAGCGATCTTTATTCTGTGGGGACAATCGGGCAGGTTTTACAGATTTTGAAGATGCCCGATGGAACGGTGAAAGCCCTCATTGAGGGTAAGCAACGGGTCAAAATTCTGCGTTACACAGAGGGCAATGACTATTTTGAGGCCTATGCGGATGTTTTGGAGGATGAACCTGAAGAAGCCCATGAGGACCTGGAACCCCTTCGGCGCACCCTTTTAAAAGAGTTTGAGAGCTATGTGAAGCTGAACAAACGTAAACCTGCAGAGATTCTGTCACCTGTTTCCCAATTGACAGACGCTTCCAAGCTTGCGGACACCATTGCATCCCATATTCCTTTGAAGATCGACCTGAAGCAGAATATTTTGGAAAAACTCAAAGTTTCTCAGCGGCTTGAGCTAATCATAGGTTATATCAATACTGAAATTGAATTATTTAAAGCGGAAAAACGTATTCAAAATAGGATCCGCAACCAGGTTGAGCAGAATCAGCGAGAATACTACCTGACGGAACAGTTGAAAGCGATTCAAAAAGAGCTTGGAGAGTCTGATGAAGCGCGAGATGAGCTGCGGGAACTAGAAGAACGAATCGAAAAAACAAAGCTTTCCAAAGAAGCGAGGGAACGCGCTAAATCTGAGCTTAAAAAGCTTAAAAATATGAACCCCATTGCAGCAGAAGCAACAGTTGTTCGGAATTATTTAGATTGGTTGCTTTCCATTCCTTGGGATAACCGGACAAAAGTCCGCAAAAACCTTTCAAAAGCTGAAGCTATTTTGAATGAGGACCATTATGGTCTTGGGAAAGTTAAAGAACGAATTTTAGAATTTTTGGCGGTTCAAACCAGAGTTGATAAAGTAAAAGGCCCCATTTTATGTTTGGTGGGCCCTCCGGGTGTGGGGAAAACTTCCCTCGGGAAATCCATTGCAAAAGCAACAGGACGTCAATTTGTGCGCATTTCCGTAGGCGGGCTGCGAGATGAATCTGAGATTCGAGGGCATCGTCGGACGTATATTGGCTCAATGCCAGGTAAGATTGTTCAAGGCATGCGGAAGGCGAAATCTTCCAACCCGCTTTTCTTGCTAGATGAGATTGATAAAATGGGTTCAGACTGGCGTGGGGATCCTTCTTCAGCGTTGCTGGAGGTGTTAGATCCAGAGCAGAACACGACGTTTAATGATCACTATTTAGAAGTGGATTATGACCTCTCAGATGTCTTGTTTGTGACCACGGCCAATAGCCTGAATATGCCCCTTCCGCTTTTGGATCGAATGGAGATCATTCGTATCTCGGGTTATACAGAAGATGAAAAAGTTGTGATTGCCCAGCGTCACTTGGTCCCCAAACAGCGGGAGCTCCATGGGCTCAAAGAAGATGAATTTTCCATCAGCGAAGAAGCGCTCAGGATCTTGATTCGTAAGTATTGCCGTGAATCAGGCGTTCGAAACCTAGAGCGTGAGATTGCAAGCCTTTCCAGAAAAGCTGTTAAGAGTATCGTGCTAAAAAAAGTGGAACATCTCAAATTGACCAAGGTCAACCTTGAGAAATACGCAGGGGTTCCCCGGTATCGTTTTGAGGAAGCGGATCTTACAGATTTATTGGGCATTACCACAGGTCTTGCCTGGACTGAAGTAGGGGGAGAGCTCCTTTCTATCGAAGCTGTCATGCTCCCTGGTAAGGGCAAAATCATGACGACGGGTAAGCTTGGGGAGGTGATGCAGGAGTCTATTCAAGCAGCATCTAGTTTTGTGCGTTCTCGGGCTTCAGCCTATGGCATCAAACCAACCTTATTTGAGAAGAAAGATATTCACGTGCACGTGCCCGAAGGGGCGACGCCAAAAGATGGTCCTTCAGCGGGTGTTGCGATGTGCACCTCCATTGTTTCAGTTTTGACAGGCATTCCGGTTAAGGGGAATGTGGCTATGACGGGAGAGATCAGCCTGCGCGGGCGTGTGCTTCCCATTGGTGGCTTAAAAGAAAAACTGTTGGCAGCTCACCGGGGAGGCATCAAAGAGGTCTTGATTCCAGAAGATAATCTGAAAGACCTTGAAGAAATTCCAGAAAACGTGAAAAAAGGCTTGCGGATTATCCCAGTTTCTAAAGTGGATGAGGTGCTAGAGCGCGCCCTGGTTCGTAAATTCACGCCCATTGAGTGGATAGACGAGAATTTGGGAGATCGTATCGTGGCAAGCGTTTCGCCAGGAGGTGGGACACCCGCTATTGAACCATCTCCTACAACCCATTAGGGCGTGGTTGGGCGTAATTTTCGAGCCACGTACATCATGGGGGTGTGCAAGAGCAGAATCAGCGCTCTGATGGTGTAGGTTCCCCAGATGTAGCTCCACCAAAACGTATCCCAGTCCATGGGCGTATGGGCGAAGACTACCCACGCTAGGAAGCTGAAGGTGATGTGGTCTACAAAGCCAGATGCAAGGTTTGAAAGGCTTGTGCGAAGCCATAGGTATTGGCTCTTTGTCAAACGTTTAAGCGTTGCAAAAATCCAAATATCATTATATTGGCTCACCATATAAGCCAGCAAACTTGCTACAACAAGAGAAGGAATAGGTAAGAAAATTTTTTCCATGGCGTCTTGTATTTCTGCTTGGCAAGGAGTTGGCGCTTTTGGATGCACCACTGTGATCAACATCCAAACCATAAAAAGAATCAAAGCACCCAAATGGACCCAGATGGCTTTTTTGGCTTTTTCAACCCCATAAAATTCAGTCAATATATCACTGCATAAATAAAGGGAGCTGAATACAACGGTCCCCAAGGCAACGGGTTCAGGGAAATAAGCGCAAGGAGAAATTTTCAAAACTTGCAGGGTGGCAGCGATGACAGCAACTACGCCATAAGCAACAATCCCAATGGCTCCCCATAGCCTAAAAGCCAGAAGCAATGCTACGTTTGCAGTTAAAAATGTCAAAGACATCAAAATTTCGGAAAAAAAAGGAATGCTAGAAAAGAAAATTGGAGGAAACATCTGACTCTTTTTAAGAAAAAAATTAAAAAACCTCTAACGATGGGATTGACGCGGATTAACTTTCATCGCTAGTATGCAGAAAAAGGCCGTTCTTGGGAATAGGCCATGGAAGAAGTCTGGATAGTGGACGTTTTTCCATTTGGAAGTTAAAGGAAATAACGAAAAGGATCATGGCCGTGAATAAAGAAGATTTGGTTACAGAAGTTGCAAATGCTGCTGGAATATCTAAAACAGATACGCGAAGCGTTATTGACGCTTTTATTAACGTTGTAACAGACGTACTTCAAAGAGATGACGATGTTCGTTTGGTTGGTTTTGGAACCTTCCTCGCCACGCATCGAAAGGAATCTGAGGGGCGTAATCCTCGGACCGGTGAGAAAATTAAAATTAAAGCCGCAAAAGTGCCTAAATTTAGACCAGGAAAACAGCTAAAAACACTCATCAACTAGTGCCCATTTCGGATTCAATAAGATAAATTGAAGGGGGGGCTGCGCAAATTTGTTGCAGTACGTGTGTAAAGCTGATTCCAGTCTTGATCGCTTAGGTCTGTCAAACATGAGAAATCGAAAGTATTTTCTCGTGTAGCGAACAGCTTTGCAACATGCCTTTTAAATTACCCTTGGTTAACGTTTTTTGTTGTTGTGCGGATGTTTAAGAGCTATTAATCTCTGGTACGTATTGAATTGTTTGTGTTCGTTTGTTGATGGTGTATAGGTTTAGGGGGACCGGAAAAAGGTGAGAGATTGCGTTGTGTCTAGCAATTGATATAGACAGACGATTTTTTTCAATCGCTTCGATCCCTCAAAACCTTGGGAAAGTCAGATGCGTTGTCGCCGATAGGGGCTGTGGCTCAAAAGGCACCCCCCTGGGACTATACACCTGGATTTTTTTGAATATTTTCAAGGCTTATACGCGCTGCTTCAGTCGTTTTTGCGCGTCCGTGTCATATTTTTTCCATCATCAATCCTTCGATCATCAATCTCCACACTCATATATAGAGTGTGTCTGACAAAAGATATTTTCATAGGGTTGTTATTCCCGCCCAGAAAACCCCCCTCAAAAGCTTAAAAAATGCCCCAGAACTTAAAAGCTGTAGCTTAGGGAAAGCAGGCATGCAGAGGTCTTGAAGCCTGGATCCCAGCCGCCACGGGGATGACAGAAAGGGTTTTGATATTTAAGAAGAGCTATAGCGTACTTTTAGGCGTTCAAGCCTGATTGCAGGCGTAGTTCTGGCGTTCTTATGGAGGATTATTGCTGGCATCTATCACCTCTATGGGTAAAAGTGTCGATTCCTAGGGTGTGTCGACATTTAATTTAAAAGGTGC
>JBOFKI010000132.1:0-1973 GCA_051657245.1 Alphaproteobacteria bacterium
AATTAAAACCAAGCTCTTCAAAAAGATTTTCTTTTACATCTATTATCTCCGCAGTGACTCTAACCTGTTTTTTCCTTTTATCTAGTTTTTTTATTAAATTTTTTGCAGCATAAACTGCTTCGCCTTTTCCAAAAAGTACTATAGAATTATTTCCAGAACTAATTGAAACCTTTAGTTTATCCTCAAAAGTTTCTCTTATTATTTTTTCAATTTCTTCATGATTTAAATTTTCTAATAAAATATTTTCTATTATATCATCTTTTTGGTTTTTTTGTTCCCTTTCTTGAGGGATATTTTTAGGGAAATTTAAATTTTTTCTCTCTACATAAAAATCAAATTTATTTACTCCATCCTTTATTTCTAAAAAATCCCCACTATAAGTATAATCATTGGATAAAATCGAAATAAAATACGTTCCTTTCACAATACTATCTATTAAATATTCTCCATAATTTCCTGAATAAGCTTCAATAACTTCTCTTCTTTTTAAAATTATTTTTATACCTTTTAATTCTTTATTTGTATTTTTATCAAATACTTTTCCAACAAGCATATCTTTATCTTCTGATTTTCTTCCACGAAATATTAATGTTTTTCCATTTTTTATTTTAGTTAATCCATATGTTGCTTCCATTGCATCCAAAATTTCATCTATAGATGTCCCTTTTTTAAAATATCCATCAACTACTATATCTTTTACGTAGCTGTCCCCAATCATTGTATATTTAGAATATCTTGAAAGATGAGCAAATAAATCTACAATTGGAATATCTTTTAAATCTAACTCCTTTGGATAGGTTTCCATTGAGAAATTAGTAAAGTATATAAAAAGAAATAATATAAAAATTTTATATTTCATTAAATTGACCTCCTTTTTTTACCAATTTCTCTTGTTCTATAATTTTTAAAAGTCCCATCATTATAATAATCATAATCTAAATTTTCTTTTTTATTATTGAATATATACATAACATTCATTTTTAAATCTAAAACATTATTATTTATTTCTATCATAATAGAATCACTTTTTAATGCTATATATCTTTTCTCTTCATCTAATTGTAATATAAAATTAAAAATATCTATTTCTCTTCCTGTTGCATGATAAAAAAAAGTTCCTTCTGTATTATCTAAATTCTTTACTACTTTTACCTCTCTTCCAATTACTTCAATTGTTAAATTATTCTCATTTGAAATATCATTAATAAATTTGAAAATTTCATATTCATTATTAAAAATTAGTTTCTGTTTTTCTTCTAATAATTCATTCTTTTTAGAAATAAACTCTTTTTCTTTATCACTATTTTTCTTAAATATTATCTGCTTTTCTATTTCTATATTTTTTAAATCTTTAAGTTCTATTTTTAATTTTTTTCTTATATCAAATTTTGCTTTTAAAAATACTATTGGTTTAAATAATAAAAGATATATTATTAAAAAATTTATTACTGTGAGTATAACTTTAATTTTTAAATTAAAACTTTTTAATTTATCTCTAACTCCATTAAAAAATATAAAATTTCCCCCTCTTTTTTTATGAAATCAAATTTTGTTTCAATAATTTTTTTATCTATTGATAAATATTTTTTTAATTTAAATATATTATTTATATTTTTTCCTGTTCCATTTAATACTATTTTATTTTCTAAAAACTCTATCTTTCCTAAATTTACATCTGATTTTTTACATGCTTTTGATAAAAAAACTAAATTATCCCCAATTTTAGTTTTTTTAAATTTTAATTCTTCATCCTCATCTAACGAAATTTCAGTGAGTTTAATATCTAACTCTTTTAAATTTTTCCTATAATTAATTATTTCTTTTTTTAAATTTAAATTTTCCTCATCTAACTTATAATTTTTTAAATAAATAACTAAACTAAAAATAAACTCTATTGCTATTATTGTTGATAATAATACTTTGATTTTTTTTCCTATTACTTTAGGCTCTTTTAGGTCCCATCCCTTCTCACT
>JBOFKI010000133.1:0-1047 GCA_051657245.1 Alphaproteobacteria bacterium
CCTGTTAACTGAAAGTGTGTTGTGTGGAATTTTTAAAGAAGCTCAAATGAGGTTTGTTATCGTGGTGATATGTAATATTATTGTAGAACCAAAGTAGTGTTAATATTAGGCAATTATTTCACAACCAAACCAAACAAAATTAAAAAAACTACAACAAAAAGACAAAACAAAACCACCAAACAAACACAAAAAACCCAAAACAAACGGTAAATCACGAACAAAACAAAAATTCCAAACATTGAAAAAACAAAACCAATAAAACACTAAAAAAGCAAAACACGAAATGAAACCAACACAAAAAAACTAAACCTCAAAACAAATGCAAAACAAAAGCAATAAAACACAAACAAGCAAACCACAAACAACAAACAAACAAAACAAAGCCAATAAAACAAAAACAAACCATAAAACAAAACCTTCAAACAAACACAAAAATCTCAAAACAAAATAAAATACTAATGCAAAACAAAACTAATAATACAAACCACAACAAAAACTCCAAACATACACAAAACAAAACAAATAAAACAGACAAACCACAAACAACTCCAAACAAACAAAACAAAACAAAAAATTAATAAAACGCTAACAAAAGTCAAAACACAAAGTGAAACTAATAACATAAAAAACAAGCCACAAAACAAATCTCTAAAACACAAAGTAAAAACAAACAGTAAACAACAAACAAAACAAATTCCAAACAAACACAATAAAACCAGTAAAAGTAAAAAAGCAAAACACAAAACGAAACCAATAATACAAAAAAAAACAAATCTCCAAACAAACAAACAAAACTAAACCATTAACAACAAGAAAACCACAAAACCTCAAAATAAACAAAAAAAAATCCCAACACAACACAAAAACTAAACCCAAAACCGACAACAAAGATAACAGTGTACTATTCACAAACAGAGTGATAAGGAGAAAATGTTAACTGTCTGTTAATCATTTAGAGATTTTGTCCTAACCAGCCCACATTAAAATATCACTGGTACAAAATCCTACTCTTCACAAGTGTATACTAAACATCACTAATTATTCTGA
>JBOFKI010000134.1:0-10137 GCA_051657245.1 Alphaproteobacteria bacterium
CAAGACATTCAGGCGGTTATTCCTCCAAAAAAGAACCGAAAAACACAACGTTTTTATGATAAAGAGGTATACAAGCGCCGACACTTGGTCGAAAATGCCTTCTTGCATCTTAAACGATGGAGAGGAATAGCCACGCGGATACGCTAAAAATACTTCCTCCTTCCTTGCGGCAACCCACATTCGTTGCCTTGCGCTTTGGCTTAATATCTCTTGACGACACTATCTAGGGCATTTTTTAAGCTTTTGAGGGGGTTTTTCTGGATCCCCGCTTCCGCGGGGATGACAAAAAAAGACGGTCTTCTATCGTAAGCTTGCTCTTTCTCCCACCTCGGGCTTTCTTTTTAACGTCTGCGGCTTCTAGAATTTTTACCATTTTATAAAACGTGTCTTTTTTTACACCTGTCAATCTACGAAATTTTTCGCATGCCAACTCTTTGATCTGTTCGTATTTCATATGCACCTCCAGACCAAAGCTTAATTTTTTTTTACCAAAATGATAGTTTCCGAAGAAGTCTAATGCCGCTTTTGCTCGCTCCCAAGCGTTTGGCACGCTCATAAAAAAGGCGGTCGGAGCCCCTGCTCAACGTCTTTTTTTAAAGCTTCCATATCAATGGAAGTGGCGTGTTTGTTACGTTTCAAAATAGATTTCAGATGATTTGACCAGCGCACCAGCGTTGAAATCCAAGCTTAAAGCGTTCATCTGTTTGAGAAAATGTTAACGATATCTGGTACATGCGTAAAGGTGCTAGTCCCTTTTCTGCGCGTTTGAATCAATTAAAAATGGGACTTGGTATAAGGCAAAATTTCACACTGGGGGAATTGTTTTTTAAGCAGTTCAAGGGCTGGGTCTTCGAGGTGAGCAGATATCTGTATCTGTTCGTCTTTATCACTGCGTTGCACCACATGACCATGGGCGTAAAGCCATGCTAAAAGCTTTCCTTCTGTGGTTGGAAACGAAAGTGTTAACGGGGGGCTTTGGCTTTTAAAAAACAGGTCTATTCCTTGCAGCATTTCGGGAATCCCTTCTCCTGTTTTGGCTGAGATCAGGTAATGGGAAGAGATGCCTGGGGTAAGCTCTTTTCTGGTATTTTGGGTCTGGATGCTTTCTTGAAGCTCTGGTGGTAAGAGATCACTTTTATTATGAAGCTCTATCAGCTGCTTTTCCATCCGGTGTTCTAAATGAAGTGCTTTCAAGACCTCTAGTACATCTTGTTGTTGAGCAACCGTTTCAAGGTGACTGATATCCCGCACATGGATCAGCAGATCAGCCTCCACCACTTCTTCTAGGGTTGCTCGAAAAGCCGAGATCAACTGGGTTGGAAGATCAGAAATGAACCCTACCGTGTCAGAGAGGATAATCTTACGGCCAGAAGGAAGTATCACTTGGCGCACCGTTGGATCTAGGGTAGCGAAAAGCAGATCTGCCGCAAAGGTCTGCCAACCTGTTAATTGATTAAAGAGGGTAGATTTTCCCGCATTGGTATATCCCACCAGAGCCACGAGGGGGTAATCTGATTTTTTGCGGGATTTTCGCTGCAATGAGCGCATTTGCTTGACACGTTCAAGCTCTTCTTGAAGGCGCTTAATCCGCACCCCAATCATCCGCTTGTCCAACTCTAATTGAGATTCACCCGGACCGCCTAAAAACCCAAAGCCACCCCGCTGGCGTTCTAAATGGCTCCAAGAACGCACCAAGCGGCTTTTTCGATACTCAAGGGTGGCTAGCTCAACCTGCAAAACGCCTTCAGCTGTTTTTGCCCTTTGGCCAAAGATTTCTAGGATGAGGCCCGTACGGTCGACAACCTTGCATCCCAGTATTTTTTCCAGATTGCGCTGTTGAACCGGCGAAAGCGCATAGTTTACAACCAGGACCTGGGCATCGTGCAAAAGCACCGCTGCTTTGATTTGTTCACACCATCCCTTTCCCACCAATGCCTTCGGGTGTGGGCGAGATAGCAAACAAACCTGAGCCTCCACAACCTCAAGACAAGCCGCTTGGGCTAGGCTAACTGCTTCCTCCAAACAGTCTAAGGGAGCGCGTCCATTACGATCCCCCCTCAGCTGATCGGCTTTAAGCTGCACATGCAACACATAAGCTTTATCAAAGACCAGCGCGTGGGAGGTTAGCTTTTTTTTCAATAAGGCACCAAATTAAGGGGTTTCTGTTCCGTTTGGAGCTTCTTCATATCCCTCAAAAAGTTGAATTGGGTTAACCGGCATTACAGTCGAGATAGCGTGCTTATAAACGAGCTGGGAATGGGATTCTCGGCGCAATAACATGGAAAAATTGTCAAACCATGTGATGATCCCCTGTAGCTTGACCCCATTCACGAGGAAGAGTGTTACAGGAACTTTCTGCTTTCTCAAATGATTCAGAAAAACATCCTGAAGATTTTGGTTTTTTTCTGATGATACCATTGCTGATTCTCTTTCTTTTTTCATAAACACCAGGACATTGACGTCATGTCGCTGATTTTAGTATTGCAAATTTATTTTTAAAAAAAAGTTACTCTCCGAAGGCGAAAACACGCAACACCCTGGAAAAAAACCATTTTTCTCCTTAAAAAAATGATAAAAAGGTAAAAAAATGCCCATCTTTCAAATGATTCTTGAGCTATTTTTATACATTATTTTTCACTTTTCAAAGTAAAAAAAAAACCAAGCCGTATCTTCTCTTTTACAAATAATAACCAACATAGTAAAAAAATGCGACCGTTCCGATACAATCTTTAAATAATTTTTATAAAAAAATCAACACAATTTTTTTAATTTAAATTCGTTTTTCAATTGCTTCATTTTAATTTTTGTTTTTTATTTCATCAACATTTAAAAAACAAATATTATTGCAAATACTTTTCTAAGTTGCTTAATTTGATTTTTAACAAAATGACAATAAAGCAATTCAACAAAACCGTTTTTGATTTATTTTAATATTTTTTTGGGGGTTCTTATCAATCCGCTACCAAAAAATTTTGGGTTTAAAAACAGGCAAAATTTAAGCGAATCTGTAGAAACAGCTTGCTTTGCTTACAAAAAAAAGCTTTAAGATTCTCTAAATTTTGGGCCATTCAAATTTTGTTTGTCACAGTTAGACTCCTTTAACGGTTTTCCCTTACGCTAAAGCAGGTGCATGTAGCAAAAGCCATGAAAAATTAAGGGGTCAAAACGTTTTATGTCTTTGAGAACAAAAAAGAAAGCAACTGCTGATATCCTCGATCTTGATTTTTATAGGCGGTTTAGGGTTATCCTTCCCCTCAATCCTCAAACCCTTTCAAAACGTTTCGCCCTCAGTTTTTTAAAAGGAACTGATCCTAAAAAGCAATACGCGCTCAAGCGGCGCTCCAGAAAAAAGCAAGTTCAAACTGCTGATTCTTAAAGGTTTACTTTTTGGATCATCTGGGCTTATGCTTCGGGAATTGATGCATCAATTCCCGCGACAGGCGCACCTATGGTCCAAAAATCATCTCCTCTGTGGACTGTTTCCGAAGCAACTGAGGCGCTTAAGTCTCTTGGTTTGGAGCATTCCTATTTTCAAGAATCTATTCAGGGGATCTCCATCGATACCCGAACCCTTCACCCCCAAGATCTTTTTGTCGCCTTGAAAGGTCATCATCAAGATGGCCACGCTTATGTTTCCCAAGCCATTTCAAAAGGAGCAACTGCAGCCCTTGTTTGTAGGGCTGAGATTCCTTCCCTATTGGCGAAAGGGATTTCAGAGGAGAAACTTTGGGGGGTGGAAGATACCCTGGAGGGTTTAGAAGCTTTGGCCAAAGCTGCGCGCCAGAGAAATCTTGGAAAAAGCATTGGTATCACAGGAAGTGTTGGAAAAACCACCCTCAAAGAGGCCCTCGGTGCTTTGCTTGGTTCCCAGTATTCAACCCATATCAGCGCATTAAGTCATAACAACCATTGGGGAGTCCCTTTAAGCTTGGCTCGATTTCCCCGGGATGCTGCTTACGGTGTGTTTGAGATGGGCATGAACCGTCCAGGTGAGATTGCAAAGCTTACAGAGTTCGTGCGGCCCCATGTTGCGTTGGTTTCCACCATTGCACCTGCCCACCGTGCTTTCTTCCCTTCTCTGGAAGCCATCGCTGAAGCCAAAGCAGAAATTTTTAGGGGGTTGGTGCCAGGGGGTATTGCTATAATTCCTTACGATAACTGTTTTCGAGACCTTTTAAGGGAACAAGCCATCTCTCACAACGCTTCTATTTTAACGTTTGGCGTTCAAAAAGGGGCTTCTATCCAATTGTTGGAGCAGAAAGAGTTGCCCAATCAAGGGGGGTACCGTTTAACGATTCAGCTTCCAGAAGGCAAGCAAACCACCTTAAAGATTCGAATGTTGGGGAACCATTGGATCTTAAATACATTGGCTTTAGTTTCTATCCTTGTTGCCCTTGACTTAGCCCCTACAGACTTTGAACAAGCTTTTGAAGCCTTGCGTCCCATCAAGGGCAGGGGGGCTATTCACCAGGTTGTCATTCCCCAGGGAAGCATAATGTTGATAGATGAAAGCTATAATGCCAACCCTGAGTCCGTGAGGGCAGCCTTAGAAGCTTTTGGAAAAACCACCTTTGGTGGGGGGAGAAAAATAGTCGTTCTTGGGGATATGCTAGAGCTGGGAGCGTTAGGGCCAGCTTATCACTTAGAGCTTAAGCCTTTGCTTGAAGCCCAAGCCATTGACAAGGTTTTCGCCTGTGGCCCCCTCATGGAGGCGCTTTACAAAACCCTATCGCCCAGTCAGCAAGGTGCTTGGAGCCCAACGGCCGCAGACCTTCTGCATTCCTTGCAAGTGTCACTACAAGACGGTGATGCTGTGATGCTGAAGGGCTCCAACAGCCTAGGCCTTGGGGGTTTAGTGAGCAAATTTCTCGAAATATAGCAAGCCTTGGATAAATTTGTTACGATTTTGGCTTAAATATATTCCCACCTTTTCCTGTCCTTCATTTGTCATTTCCGTACCCCTGAGTGATCCCCGTGCTTTTTCTTGTCATCCCCGCGCAGGCGGGGATCTAGGCTTCAAAACCTCTGCAGGACTGCTTTTCCTAAGCTGCAGTCTTCAAGTTTTAGGGCATTTTTTTTAAGCTTTTGAGGGGTTTTTCCCGGATCCCCGCCTCCGCTGGGATGACAAAGCGAGGTGGGAATGACAAAATGGGGTGCGGGGATGACAAGGGGGGAAGGACAATTTTTTGATCAAATTAGTTAAGGAGAGCTGTTCTTGGGTTTTTAAGGAATTTCAACAGCCATGGCGATGCCTTCGCCTCCGCCTATGCAAAGGGCAGCGATTCCTTTTTTCAGGTGGTGTGTGTGAAGGGCGTGGATAAGGGTGACCAGCAAGCGAGCCCCACTCGCACCCAGGGGATGCCCAAGGGCGCAGGCTCCTCCGTGAACGTTAACCTTTTCTTTAGGGAGTTTGAGCTCTTTCATAGCAGCCATGGTGACCACGGCAAAGGCCTCATTAATTTCAAACAGATCAACCTGGTTAAGGTCCCACCCAGCTTTCGCTACGCTTTTCTGAATGGCTCCGATGGGAGCCGTTGTAAACCACGCTGGCTCTTGGGCGTGGCATCCCCAGCCGCGCAAGATTGCCAGCGGCGTAAGCCCATGCTTTTCACACACACTCTGGCGCATCAGCAACAGCGCCGCAGCGCCATCCGCCAAAGAGCTTGAGCTGGCGGCTGTCACGGTTCCATCCGGCTTAAAAGCAGGCTTCAACCCGGGGATTTTATCTAGCTTAACCCGTAACGGTGTTTCATCTTCTGCCATTTCCTTTACTTCTCGACCCTCGATGACGCTCATGGGCACAATCTCTTGTTTCATCCATCCTTTTTCCATGGCCTGAAGGGCTTTTTTGGCAGATGCTATGGCAAAAGCGTCTTGTGCCTCCCTTGTAAAGCCGAATCGCGCCGCTGTATCTTCTGCGAAGGTACCCATCAAGCGTCCTGGCTCATAAGCATCTTCCAATCCATCAAAAAACATATGATCCAGGGTTCGGTGATGACCCATCCGGTACCCAACCCTTGCCTTATCAAGAAGATAGGGCGCATTGCTCATGCTCTCCATTCCTCCTGCGAGGATCATTTTCTCTGGATTTTCAATCAAATCCATACACCCCACGATCACGGCTTTCATCCCAGAGCCACACACTTTATTAAGGGTGGTGCAAGACGTGCTATAGGGAAAATCTGCAAAAAGAGCCGCTTGTCTAGCGGGAGCCTGCCCCAGCCCTGCCGTTAAAACGCAACCCATATATACCTCTTGAACCTGCTCCGGCGATAGAGACGTTCCTTGAAGTAACGCTTTGAGAACAGGGGCTGCCAGCTTAGGCGCCATCAGGTAAGACAGCGCACCTTGGAAGGCCCCCATAGGGGTCCGTTGAGCGCTAACGACAACAACGGGATCTTGGGCAAGAGAAGACGACATCCATAAAGCACCTTTGATTTAACGTATCATGACACGACTGTAGCAGAAATACGCTTAAGTTTAAGTTAAATAAAACTGTTTTATTATATAAATTATCCAACACCATCAAAAAACAACCTTGAGATAAATAATTTAAAAAATTTGAATAAAATAAAATCATTTAGACAAAAAAAGAGGTGAGCTTGTTTAAAATTTTGGAAATTTCGACTTTTCTCTCTCCTCAGGGGGTGGTTTTTGGAGTATAAAGGGTGAAGCCTGTAATATAACTTGAATGAGACCGATTGGTAAAGGAGCGTTCGTGCACCCAACTTCATCTTCTGCCTCTGGGAAACCTAATCCCTACCGCTCCCACCTCTGTGGGGAACTTCGCAGACAAGACCGTGACACAACGGTTCGCCTTTCAGGGTGGGTCCACCGTAAGCGAGACCACGGCAGCTTGCTTTTTATCGATCTTCGGGATCATGCAGGGATGACCCAGTGTGTATTTAATCCAGGAACTGAAGCTTTTCATGAAGCAGAAGCTGTAAGCTTGGAAAGCGTCATCACGGTGGTGGGAAAGGTGCTGGAGCGGACGCCTGATACGGTAAACGCAAAGCTTGCCACGGGAGAGATTGAGATTTTGGTGGAAAGCGTCACCGTGCAATCCCCCGCATCGCCTTTGCCGCTTCAGGTGAACAACGATGCAGAATTTCCAGAAAAAACCCGCCTGGCTTATCGCTTTTTGGATTTGCGCCGGGAGCGTCTCCATCGCAACATCATGCTGAGAAGCCAGATCATTGATGCCTTGCGTCGTGAGATGGTAGCCCAAGGGTTTACAGAATATCAAACCCCCATTCTAACCTCCAGCTCGCCGGAAGGGGCAAGGGACTACGTCGTGCCAAGCCGCCTTTATCCTGGTTGTTTTTATGCTCTTCCCCAATCGCCCCAGCAATTTAAGCAGTTGTTGATGGTGGCAGGGTTTGATCGCTATTTTCAGATTGCGCCTTGCTTTCGAGATGAAGACGCCAGGGCTGATCGCTCGCCGGGAGAATTTTATCAGCTTGATTTGGAAATGGCTTTTGTAACCCAGGAAGATGTGTTTGCCGCGGTGGAGCCCGTTTTGCACAACGTGTTTAAAGCCTTTGCGGAAGGCAAAACCGTTACACCTGCGCCATTTCCTCAAATTCCTTATGATGAAGCCATGCTGATCTATGGGACAGATAAACCAGATTTGCGTAATCCCTTGCGGATTTCAGATGTGACAGAGATTTTTCGAGGAAGTGGCTTTGCCCTTTTTGCTCAAGCTGTTGAAAAAGACTGCGTGGTTCGGGCGATTCCCGCACCGGGGGCCGCCGCACGCCCCAGAAGTTTTTTTGATCACCTCAACACATGGGCTAGGGAGCAGGGGGCTGCAGGCCTGGGGTATGTGATTTGGCAAGATGGTGCCGCCAAAGGACCCATCGCAAAATTGTTAACAGAGGACCAATTGGGGGAGCTTCAGCGTCAAGCCAACGTTCAAGAGGGGGATGCCTTGTTTTTTGTGTGCGCCAGACGCCAAGATGCAGAAAAATGGGCAGGGCTCACCAGGAAAAAACTGGGAGAAGATCTTAACTTCCTTGAGAAAGATAGCTTTCGGTTTTGTTGGATTGTAGACTTCCCTATGTATGAGCTGGATGAAAATACCCAAAAAGTCATTTTCTCCCACAATCCCTTCTCGATGCCCCAAGGAAGGATGGAGGCCTTGCTGAACCAAGATCCCCTCACGATTAAGGCCTATCAATATGATATTGTCTGTAACGGGGTAGAGCTTTGCAGTGGAGCCATCCGGAATCATTTACCTGATGTCATGATCAAAGCCTTTGAGATTGCAGGATATGGGAAAGAGGATGTGGAGGCCAGATTTGGTGGGTTGTTAAATGCCTTTCGCTTTGGAGCCCCTCCCCACGGAGGTGCAGCCCCTGGCGTTGACCGAATGGTGATGTTGCTAACAGGAGAAGAAAATTTGAGGGAAGTGGTGGCATTCCCTATGAATCAACAGGCTCAAGATTTGTTGATGCAGGCGCCCTCGTCCATTCCTGAAGCCCACCTAAAAGAGCTTCACTTAAAAGTGGTGCCACCCCTTAGCAAGGTGCTGGAAAGCGTGACTGGAAAAGGAGGAAGCCCCGATGGGCAAGCATAATTTAATTGAAGCAGTCATGGGGGCGGTTGTTTTGCTGGTGGCTGTTTTTTTCCTGATTTTCGCCTATTCCAGCAGCCGGTTTACCGTCATGGAGGGCTATGAGCTCAAAGCTAGGTTTGAGCGCGCGGACGGGATTATCCCTGGAAGCGAGGTTCGCTTAAGTGGTGTTAAGGTTGGCATTGTGACGGATCTGACCGTTGATACCCAAGCTTACCAAGCCGTGGTGAGTTTTCAGGTGCCTGCTAACCTCAAGCTTCCCCAAGATACCGTTGCAGAGATTTTGGGAGACGGGTTGTTGGGAAGCAAATTTATAGCCCTTGTGCCCGGTGGCGATGATGAATCTTTAAGTCCGGGTGATGTGCTTGAGCATACTCAGTCTTCTGTCAGCTTAGAATCCCTCATTGGGCAGTTGATCTTCAGCTCCCAAGATAAAGAGGAAGAAAAAGCTGTCAAACCCCGTGAGAAAAAAGGGGTTAAGATTGCGCCTGAGGGGCTTCAGCTGGACTAGGTTTTGAGGCATTCCATAATCGGGCCAGGGCTAAAAAAGCTTCTAAATTTAAATTTTCTGCACGCTTGGTGGGGTCAATTTGGGCTTCCTCAAGATGTGGCAGTGGGTTCGTCCACAGGGCCCTCAAGCTGGAGCGAAGCATCTTTCGGCGTTGATTGAAGGCTGCGGCGGTGACTGCTTCAAGGGATGGCTTGAGGGCTGGGTAGTCTGCCATCGCTTTGTGAGGTTTGAGGCGCACAACGGTTGAAGCCACTTTAGGAGGTGGGGTGAACGCCCCTGGCGAAAGCTTTAACACAGATCTCACCTGGCAACACCACTGGGTTAAGACCGAAAGCCTTCCATAGGCTTTTGTCCCAGGTTGCGCTGTGAGGCGATCTGCCACTTCTGCTTGAAACATCAAAAGCAATTGATCAAAACAGGGGAGGGTGTCTAGCCACTGGAGCAGCAGGGGGACGGAGATGTGGTAGGGGAGGTTTCCTACCAAAGTATAAGGCGTTGGCGCAACTGCTTGCCAGTCCATCTCCAAGGCATCCCCATGGATAATGTGAAAGCGCTCGGGGAAAAAGCTCTTCAATTCTTCCAAAGCAGGGATGCAGCGGGGGTCTTTTTCAATAGCCGTAACGGAAAGACAGGGGGTTTGAAGAAGAGCGCGGGTGAGGCCTCCCGGGCCGGCACCAATCTCAATCACATGAACCTGGGATAGGTCTCCAGCATAGGAGACAATTTTAGAAAGCAGCGCAGGTTGAAGGATAAAGTTCTGCCCAAGGCTTTTGTGGGGAAACAGTTGAAATTTTTTCAGCGTTTCAGAAAGGGTTGGCAAATCTTGTTTTTTAACCATGGGGTGACCCTAACACGATCAGGGAGAGATTTAAAGAAAATCGTCTCCCCCGCAAAAAATGGGGAGCTGCGATTTATTAGACCTCTTTCGAAACCACTTTTAGGGAACTGAGGGGCAGGAACTAACGGAGCGCAAGACCGGAATGTACTTAGGGTACATGAGGATCTGAGCACCGGAGTGACGCACCCATCGGCCCATAAAAGGAAGTTTCGA
>JBOFKI010000135.1:0-19875 GCA_051657245.1 Alphaproteobacteria bacterium
AAATTTTGTCAATTTTGAAAATTTTAACAAAAATTTGGATGGGTTTTGATGAACTCAATCCAGATTTATGGAAGTGGCTACATAGAGTATTTAAGAGGAGTAAAAAATACCCTAAATTTCGCTTCAAAAAAGAAAAAAATGGGCGTAGAATGACGTTGCTTTTAAGGGAAGGTCAGGGGACAATTGGGTGAACGATCTGCTTTCTGGAAAAAAATTGAAACGACCAAGCTATCCGATAACACCTCGGAAAGTTGCTGTGCTTATGGGGGGCTGGTCTCCTGAACGTCCCGTTTCTTTGACGAGCGGTAAAGGCGTTTGTGGTGCTTTGCAAGCCTTGGGACATCATGTTTTTCCGGTGGATCCTGAAAGGGATTTAGAAGCTTTTGCAAACCAGCTGAAAACCTGTGCAATGGGCAGCAAGCCTGAGGTGGTGTTTAACATTTTGCATGGTCCTCCTGGGGAAAATGGTGTGATTCAAAGCGTTTTAGAGCTGTTGGACATTCCTTATACCTTTTCAGGGGTGTTGGCTTCGGCCCTTGCGATGGACAAGGGAAAAAGCCGTTCCATCGCCATGGCGGCAGGGTTGCCTTGTCCCCAGGGTGTTGTTTTATCGAAGCAAGCTTATCAGGAAGAAGGTGTTGCTTTCTTTCCTCACGTGGTAAAGCCGCTCCAGGAGGGGTCTACCGTTGGTGTCACATGGGTGGGAACTCCTGAGAAACAGCAGGCTGCCCTCAAGGATTGGGCTTTTGGTGAAAAAGTTTTGGTTGAGAGCTATATTCCGGGGAGAGAGATTCAGGTAGCAGTTCTAAACGGTAAAGCTTTGGGTGCAGTTGAGATTCGCTTTGAGGGGCCCATTTTTTCTTATGAAGCTAAATATGTTCAAGGCAAAGCCCAGCACCTTATCCCGGCCCCTATAGATCCTATCAGCTATGAAGCTGTTTTGGAGATGGCTGAGACCATTCATGCGGCATTGGGGTGTGCAGGGGCGACGCGCTCAGATTTTCGTTATGACGATACGAAAGGGGAGCCTGGTACGCTCTATTACTTGGAGACGAATACCCAGCCTGGTATGACGCCGCTTTCCCTCGTGCCGGAAATTGCGGCTTATTTGGGCTGGTCTTATGAAGATCTCGTTCAGTGGATTTTGGAAGACGGGCTATGTCGAAGCTAAAGCGTTTAGCTCCTGGTAAACCAGTCCCTGGGTCTAAAAAACCCCCGAAGCCTTCTTCTTTATCGAAAGGGGGTGTTTGGCTTTCGCCTTTTAAGCGATTTTTTTTGGGAGGGATGTTGGGCGCTTTGTTGCTCTTTTTTTCTTGGCAAATTTTTCAAACCATTTGGGAAAATTCGCTTCGTCCAGCTATGCACCAAGCGCTTGCTGCGCTAGGGTTTCGGGTTGAATATGTCTTTGTGGTGGGACGCCATAAAACGTCCCAAGCTGATATTCTGCAGAAAGCGCAGCTCACTTTAGGAGACAGCTTGTTTTTAGAATCGCCAGAGGCTATTAAAAACCGGTTGGAGGCGCTTCCGTGGGTTCAGCAAGCTTGTGTTGAAAGGCGATTGCCCCACGCCATTTGGATTCATCTTCGGGAAAAAAAACCTCTAGCACTGTGGCAATATGAGGGTGTGCTGAAATTAATTGATCAGAGCGGTTCTGTCATTCCTTGTGCTGCTCAAGATGTACCTTCTGATTTCATTAAGGTAGTAGGGGAAAAGGCTCCTCAGAAGGCGCCTGCTTTTTTAGGCAAACTGTCCCATTTTCCCGATGTGAAGGAGAAGGTCGTGGCAGCTGTTTGCTTGCGGGTAGGGCGTTGGGATTTGTATTTAAAAAATGGGTGGGTCGTAAAACTGCCTGAAAAGAAAATCGAAAAAGCGCTGCAGCAGTTGCTTGCTTTTGAGCAAAAGCAGACCTTAGCCGTTTCTAAAATTTCGGCGTTAGATTTGCGCTTTCAAGGGGCTTTTGTCTTGCAATTTGAATCAGAGCCCATTGAAAAAGTAAAAAGACCTACCCTTCGTGTCAAGGGCGAAAAAGATGTTTAATGCTTTTGGTCTTAATGAGATATTAAATCAACAAAACCTCTCAAAAGGAATGCGTTAAAAATGAAGAAGCATTTGGCTAAGATGAGGCATGGGCTTATCAGTGCGCTTGATATTGGTACGACTAAAGTGTGTTGTTGGGTTGGTCACCTTGATGAGAATCGTCATTTCAAAGTGATTGGAATGGGACATAAAGCTTCCAAAGGATTCGCAGGGGGCATTGTTACAGACATGGCTGCTTTAGAAGCTTCTATTGCGGATGCGGTTGCAGAGGCGGAAAAAGTGTCTGGGGAAATATTACACAGCGTTTTTATGAACGTAAGTGGGAGTTATGTTACGTCCACCATCAAACAAGTTGAAATTTCTATTCCGAACCAAACTGTTGAAGAAGCGGATCTCAAACGTCTTTTGCTGCAAGCGCGTCTTGAACAAGACCCAGAAGCCGTTGGAACCCTTCACACGATCCCCCTCCAATATAACTTGGATGGCCAGTTGGGGATTCAGGATCCAAGGGGAATGATCGGAAGCCGTCTTAAAGGTGTTGTTCATGTTATTTCTGCAGCGTTGGGTCCTTTGCGAAACATTTTAATGTGTGTGGAGCGGTGTCACCTTGATATTTCAGCCCTCGTTTCCTCTCCTTACGCCTCGGGCCTTTCATGCCTTTTAGACGATGAGCGGGAATTAGGTGTTACCCTTGTTGAATTGGGGGGAGGTTCTACAACCATTGCGTCATTTTGGGGTAATGCTCTCGTTTATGTCGATGTTATCCCCATCGGAAGCCACCATATCACCAATGACTTGGCAAGAGGGCTTGAAACGACGGTTCATTGTAGTGAAAGGTTGAAAGTTTTATATGGAGCAGCAACGACTTCTGAGAATGATCAGCGTGAAATGGTTTCAGTCCCCCAATTGGGTGATTTAAAAGAAGAGTTTGTGCAAAAAATTCCCCGGGCCGTGTTGATGAACATGGTTCGTTCGCGCCTTGATGAGATTTTTTATCATGTTAAACGAAAGCTTGACGCTTCTGTTTTTCATAAATTGCTGGGGAAGCGGGTTGTTTTGACAGGAGGCGGAAGCCAGCTGACCGGTGTTCGCGACTTTGCGGCTGAAGCTCTCAAAAAAAGTGTTAGTTTAGGCAAACCCCTTGGTTTTCCTAATCTTTCTGAATCAGGTCGACCTGAATTTTCAACCATAACAGGGCTTTTATCTTACGCTCAAACCGAGGAGTTTCAAAAAATGCAAGGTTTTATGGGGCACTACGAGAAGAAAAAACAAACAGTATGGGCCCGCGCCACGGGTTGGATGCGAGAAAATTTATGATTTGCCAAAAGCTTGGGCATCGATTATAAAAAAAAGGTTAAAATATAGATTCCCAAGCCCTGGAGATGAATTAACATGTCTAAACATGGAACGGATAAAAAAGAACTGAAGCCTCGCATCGCGGTTATTGGCGTTGGAGGTGCAGGCGGTAATGCCGTTAATAACATGATAAGTTCCAACTTGGAAGGGGTTGAGTTTTTCGTTTGCAATACAGATGCTCAAGCCTTAAGCCAATCGTTGGCGGAGCAAAAAATTCAGCTGGGGCTTCAGCTGACCCAGGGGCTTGGGGCGGGCTCAAAGCCAGATGTGGGGAAGGGGGCTGCTGAGGAATCTCTTGAGGAAATTTTGGGGCACCTTAAGGGAACCAACATGCTGTTCGTGACCGCAGGTATGGGTGGCGGCACGGGAACGGGGGGGGCACCTGTTATTGCGAGCGCAGCACGGGAGATGGGCATTTTAACGGTGGGTGTTGTTACAAAGCCTTTTTATTTTGAAGGAAGCCATCGGATGCGGACGGCAGACCTTGGTATTGAAGCGATGGCCAAGTGTGTGGATACCTTATTGGTCATCCCCAACCAAAATTTATTTCGGGTTGCGACTGAAAAAACAACCTTTGCAGATGCTTTTGCGATGGCGGACAATATTTTGCACTCAGGGGTTCGAACGTTTACAGACTTGATGACGAAGCATGGTCTCATCAATCTTGATTTTGCGGATATTTCTGCCGTTATGCGGGAGATGATGGGCAAAGCCATGATGGGAACGGGCCAAGCCTCTGGCGAACGGCGAGCTATTGAGGCTGCAGAAGCAGCGATCTCTTGCCCCTTGTTGGACGACGTTACGATGCGGGGGGCTCGCGCCGTTTTGATCAATATCACGGGTGGCTTGGATATGACATTGTTTGAGGTAGATGAGGCTGCTAATCGTATTCGGGAAGAAGTGGACCCTAATGCAAATATCATCTTTGGTGCAACCTTTGATGAGACTATCAGTGGTTATGTCCGTGTCTCGGTTGTGGCAACGGGGATTGATGCAAAAGAGCAGATGGTTGTTTCGGCTTCTTCGTCAAAAGAAGCGCAACCTGCTTCATCTTCTGTGTTGCGGTCAGCCCTCTTTTCCATCAAGGATAAGCCCCTAGGTGAAAACGAAGGGGACAAAGCTTCGGAGCCTGATCTCGCTTCGTTGAAAGATTTGGAGAATCTTCAAGTAAAACAAGATGATGAAGAACCGAAGGTAGCCTCCTTTGAAGAGCAAACCTGGGGCAGAAAGCACGATCTGTTTTCTTTTGATTATACCCAAAATTCTTCCATAGCTGACGACCTTCGGGAAGCAGAATCCCCCTTTCAAGTGGGACGTTCGCCTTTAGAAACTGAAGGTGATTATGGTTTGAAAGAGGAGTCTTATGGGCTGTCCATGCCTGTCCAGGAAAAATCTTCTGTTGAGCCTGCCGTGGAAAAGCCTAAAAAAAGTTTAAGTTTTTTTGAGAAGCTTGCGGGTGTCGCGCGCAGAGGGGCTGGTTCAGAATCATCTACTTCCTCTTTGGCGCAAAAACCTGACACGGCTTCCAGTCAGCTTGAAAAAAAGATGTTTAGAGACTCCTATGACACACTTTTAACCTCTGAAGCCGATGTATCTGGGGAAAATTCACCTGAGTTTGATCAGCATAATTTGGATATTCCAGCTTTTTTGCGTTATCAAAAAAGTCAGAAAAAATAGGAAAATAAAGCATAGCTATGCTGTTGAAAAAATTGTGTTTTTTTAGCTAAGTGCCCCTATTTTAAACGTTTCACGGGATGATTTCAGAAAAAATGTTTTGCTGTGATTGAATAAGCATATGCGCTGTTGAGCATTGTGTAATCATTTTGCTTGAGGAGGCGCAAAATTATGCTGGTGAAGGGAGCTGTTGCTCGTCGTTTTTGTTCATGGCGGGGGCGGGGATCCAGGCTTTAAGCATTGTCCTTCCCGCGGGGGCGGGATCCAAGAAAAGCCTATAAACATGAGCTTCAGTAGAGGTGCCAGATGGTAGGATTCCGCCTAGATTACGTCCCAGACGCTTGAGCCCACGGCCGATGCAACGGGGGGCTTAACGTAACGTTGAAGTGGGAGGCATGTTCATGCGGATAGGCTTCTGGATGGTTTGTGCAACGTCCTCAGCCAAAGAAGCCATATTCAGCTTGAAAACTTGTTTCTCACGCTTTTTTTTCTTGAACACGCTTGGAGAGCACAATCATAAAAATTCGATCCCATTAAGCAGAGCCGTCAAGGAGCTCTTTAAGTAGGCTGTTGACCATGGTGGGGTTTCCTTGGCCTTGGGTTGCTTTCATGGCTTGACCTACAAAATAGCCAAACAACTTATCTTTCCCTCCACGGTATGCCTCCACTTTATCTGGCTCTTTTTGCAAGATATCCTGTAAAACCTGGCGAAGCTGCCCTTCATCGCTCACCTGGCGCAATCCTTTTTCTGCGATGATAGCTTCAGGGTCTTGGCCTGTTTCCCACATCAGCGCAAAAACTTCTTTGGCCATCTTTCCAGACAGGACCCCCTCTTGGATCAAATCCATCAGCTTTGCTAAAGCCCCTGGGGTCAAAGCCATGCGCTCCAGATCTACCCCATCCCTGTTAAGGGCTGCAAATAAGTCGCCCATCATCCAGTTAGCCAGATTTTTAGCCACCGTTTGAGGGGGGTGCTTGGATAGCGCGAGGGTCGTCTCAAAGAAAGCAGCTGTCTCTTTTTCTGCCACCAAAACGTCAGCGTCATAGGCGGAAAGCCCAAGGGTTTCCATCAAGCGTTGCTTTTTGGCTTCTGGAAGTTCTGGCAAAGTACGACGGATGTCTTCTACAAATTCTTGGGAAAGGCAAAGGGGAGGGAGGTCTGGATCTGGAAAATAACGGTAATCGTGAGCTTCCTCTTTTTTACGCATCGAGCGTGTCTCACCCTTGTTTGCGTCAAAAAGACGGGTTTCTTGAAAAACAGATCCGTGGGCTTCCAAAAGCGCTATTTGACGCGCTGCTTCATAGAGAATAGCCTGTTGCAAAAATTTGATTGAGTTAACGTTTTTCACCTCAACCCGGGTTCCCAGGGGCTCCCCTGGTTTTCGAACCGAAACATTCGCATCCACACGCAAGCTGCCCTCTTCCATGTTACCATCACAGGTTTCTAAATAGCGAAGCAGCGCTCTCAATTTTTTCACATACAAAGCAGCTTCTTCTGCCGTACGCATATCAGGCTCTGACACAATCTCCATCAAGGCAATTCCTGCACGGTTAAGATCAATCAAAGATTGGGTGGGGTGAAGGTCATGAAAGCTTTTTCCAGCATCTTGTTCAAGGTGCAAACGGTTAATGCGGACGCGCTTTAAAGTTCCAGGTTCTGACTCAATGTCCAAATAGCCATTTTCCACAATGGGTTTTTTAAATTGAGTAATCTGATACCCTGAAGGTAGGTCTGCATAAAAATAATTTTTACGATCAAAAGCTGACGTCAAGCGGACGTCGCCATTCAACCCAATGCCTGTGCGAACGGCTTGTTCTACACACACTTGGTTAATGACAGGGAGCATACCCGGAAACGCAGCATCCAAAAAAGAAACCTGGGTGTTCGGTTCTCCGCCAAAGGCCGTGGAGGCTCCAGAAAAAAGCTTTGATGACGAAGTAATTTGAGCATGGACCTCCAGCCCGATGACCATCTCCCAAAGCCCTGTTTTTCCTGCAATCAAACGCTGTTTCGCATCAGACATGTTTTTTTATTTACCTTTGTTTCTTCGAAGTCAAGCTTCATATTTTTTTAAAGGGTGCTGCGAATATTCATCTATCATACAATCTGTTATGCCTCGAATAAAGTCTATTGAAAAGGAAGCGGCTTAAAATTAGCTGCTTTTTCCAACACGGATGCAACCCGCAACACCATCTCTTCATCAAAAGAACGCCCCACCACTTGAAGTCCCAAAGGAAGACCCTCTGCGTCCAACCCGGTTGGCACTGAAATGGCTGGAAGCCCTGCAAGGCTGATGGGAACGGTGAAAATATCATTTAAGTACATGGTAATGGGGTCTGTTTGTTTTTCTTCAAGACCAAAAGCCCCTGTGGGCGCTGAAGGTACCAGCAAAGCATCGACAGTTTGAAAAGCTTGGGTATAGTCTTGGGCAATCTTGGCCCTCACTTTTTGAGCCTTGATATAATACGCATCGTAATATCCGTGGGATAAAACGTAAGTGCCGATTAAAATCCGGCGTTTGACTTCTTTGCCAAAGCCTTCTCCGCGGGTTAATGCATACAGCTCATCCAAACTTTCTCCAGGCATCCGCTTCCCAAACCGTACACCATCATAACGGGATAGGTTTGAGGAAGCCTCCGCAGGGGCGATGATATAGTAGGTCGGCAAGGCATAGCTGGTGTGGGGAAGGGAAACCGAAACAATCTCAGCCCCTGCTTCTCTGAGCCAAGCTTTGCCTTGCTCCCAAAGCTGTAACAAAGGCTCAGACATGCCTTCCAACAAAAATTCTTTGGGAATTCCAATTTTGAGCCCCTTGACACTCTGCCCCAGCGCCTTAGAAAAAGCCGGAACAGCGTGGGGTGAAGACGTCGCATCTTTTGGGTCGTGTCCGCACATCACCTCTAAAAGCGCTGCTGCATCCGCCACATCGCGGGTCAAAGGCCCTGGTTGATCTAGGGAAGACGCAAACGCCACAACGCCCCAGCGAGAACAGCGCCCATAGGTAGGCTTAAACCCTACAATTCCTGTAAACGCGGCAGGTTGGCGAATGGAGCCACCGGTATCGGTTCCCAAAGCGGCTAAGGCTGACCCTGCTGCAACGGCTGCAGAAGACCCTCCTGATGATCCACCGGGAACCAGCTGTTTAGAAGGATCTGTTTTAGACTTCCAAGGATTGATGACAGGCCCAAATGCACTGGTCAAGTTGGCGGACCCCATGGCGAATTCGTCTAAATTCAACTTTCCAAGGGTGATGGCTCCTGCATCCCGCAGCTTTTGTGTGACGGTTGACTCATAAGGCGAAATAAAACCCTCTAAAACCCGAGAAGCTGCCGTGGTTGGGATCTGCTTGGTGCAAAACAGATCTTTGATTCCCAAGGGAAGGCCGTCTAAAGGGCGCATCTCTCCTTTGGCGATACGTTGATCTGCTTCTTCTGCTTGGGCGAGCGCCAGCTCAGGCGTGGGGGTGATGTAAGCATTCAGGTGTTGGGTTGCTTCCATAGCATTCACGTAAGAACCCACAAGCTCTTTTGCAGAAATAACTCGATTTAAGAGCTTTTCCCGAATTTGGGTCCACGTAAACGATCTTAACTCATGTTTCATCACAACCACCCACCTTTCCCAAAACAAACTACACTTACATCCATTTACTCAATCACCTTCGGCACGACAAACATGTGTTGAAGCTGCTGGGATGCGTTTTCTAAAATTTTCCCAACAATATTCCCATCTGTCACTTCTTCCGAACGCATGGGCATGCGTTCAACAGCCACACTCACCAGAGGCTCCACACCGTCTGTGGAAACCTCTTCAAGGTGAGACACAAAGTCAATAATTTTTGACAGATCTCGAACAAAAGCTTGTTTTTCATCTTCTTTTAATGAGATACGCGCCAAAGAAGTGATACGCTCAACGGTTTCAAAATTCATCTTAATTCTTCCTCTTAATCTAATCAGTCCAGGGACAAGAAACCATTACCGTTTAGACGGTGACTTTTTTTCTGATTCTGCTTTAGCAGAAGGCAACTCAAGGGAAACATAAAACGCATCCCTCTCTCGCATGAGCAGAAGAAGGACTGCTGCCTTTTTCTCCTGCTTTGCCTTTGCGATCTTCTCTGAAATGTCTTTAACCGTGCTCACCTCTTCCTGATCAACTTCGAGGATGATATCACCTGGTTGAATTCCTTTCTCAGCGGCAGAACTATCAGGGTCAACACCCGAGATCCAAACCCCTTGGGCATTCAATTTGCTTTTTAATTCAGGGGAAAGGGGCTTAAGGGCAAGTCCCAAGAGGGTGGATTCAGGACCAGAAGCTCCAAGCGGTTTATCTTCTCCTGCTTCCGCATCATCCTCAAGGGTTGCTTCCCGGGCCTTCATTTGGAGCGTCACCTCACGGTACGTTCCGTTTTTAGTGTCTTTACGCCACACCACCACAGGCACAACGGCTTGAACAGGAAGGCTTCCAATCAATCGAGGAAAACGTTTAGCATCATCTACAGGGATGCCGTTCACTTTTAAGATGATATCACCCCGTTCAATTTTGGCTTCCGCAGCAGGGCCTCCAGGTACGACACCCCCCACCAAAACCCCCACAGGTTTTGAAAGACCTAAGCTTTCCGCGATATCTTGATCAACACGCTGATATTTGATCCCAATCCAACCTCGCTTGGTTTTTCCAAATTTTTTCAGTTGTTCAATAACGGGTTGGGCTATAAATCCTGGGATGGAGAACCCAATCCCAACACTTGCCCCCGTGGGAGAATAGATAGCTGTGTTAACACCGATCACCTTTCCTTCGCGATCAAACAAAGGGCCTCCAGAGTTACCTTGGTTGATGGCTGCATCAGTTTGGAAATAACCATCGATATAGTTTGTCCCCACTTTGCTGGAAATGTCTCGTCCAATATGGGAAATGATCCCCGTCGTAACCGTGCCCCCCAAGCCATAAGGGTTCCCGATGGCAAACACGTCATCTCCTACCCGAATTTTGGAGGCGTCTCCCCATGAAACATAAGGAAGCGGTTTTGAAAATTCCACTTTCAATAAAGCCAAATCTGTGCGGGTGTCACGACCCATTAATTTAGCCTTCAGTTTGGTTCCATCATTGAGGATCACAGTGATCTGATCAGCCTCTGCAACCACGTGATTATTCGTTACCACGTAACCTTCTGGATCAATGATAAATCCAGAACCGAGGGAGGCAATTTTTTGAGAACGTTGCCTTCCTCCCCCTAAAGGGCCCCCGGGAATTTGCTCAAAAAAATCACGAAAAAATTCATCTAACGGCGTGCCTTGGGGAAATTGAGGCATTTCAAAAACGCGTTGCTGCTGTTTTTTAACGTGGGTCACCGTTGAGATATTCACAACAGCTGGTATTAAAGGAACCAACACGTCCGCCAAAGGAGAGGTTTGACTCATAGATTTTGCTGAGAAAGCTTGAGAAGGCACCCACGCCCCCAAAGCTAAAAATATCAAGGAAAAGCCTATGGTTCTAAAAGCCACACCAACTTTTGGAAAAAACCGCATATCCATAACCTCACACGTCCCTTACAGGTTAACTCTTTTCCCTTCTTATAAATTAAATACTAAAAAAGTCAAAGGCTGTCTTAAGATCTGAATAAAATCAATCGGCCAGCTTCCATTAACCCCCCAAAAGAACTTAGGCAAGGAGTCTATTGATGTTTTTAGGGCAGCAGACAGGTGGATTTGCCATATCGATTGTGAGGGTGTTTAAAAAAAGAATCCATGGTTCGTATGACACGCTTCCTGCCCAGGTAAATTGAAGCTCATTTTTAAAGCGCTGGTGGCTTTTGGGGCGCTCTCCCCGAAAGCCAGGGAGGCCCTTTAAAAAAGGGGTCTTTTTTTGTGGGAGATGATTTTATTTTTGTGATTTTTTTCCCGTATGTTTGGTAGACAGCTTGAGAAGAAACCCGTTGCACTTCTGGAATCTGGGATAAATGAGGCGCCGTTGTGTGCTTTTTAACCCAGGCAGGAGGAGGGGGAGATGCAGCCCGGCGAAGTGTGCGCGAGGTCGTTCGTCCAAAAAAAGCACGAGGGCTTGCTGTATGGAGAGGGTATCTACGTTGGGAAAACAAGGTAGGCTTCTTTTGTTTTTCTTCCAGCCAAGTCTTGAGAACCTTATTCTGATAAGCCAGATGCACAGACGGGGTTGCAGAGTGATAGTGCGCAACCGCTTTAGCCCAATTTTTGTGGGATTTTTGGAGTGTTTTTAAAAAATTTGCCCCATAAGCCACATTTGCAGATGGATCAAACGCGTCTTCGAGGCTTGAAAAAGCCTGGGGATGGTGATGTAGATTAATTTGCATACAACCAACGTCAATGCTTTTAATACCTTTGGCTTGCAGGCGTTGAACCGCAAGAATAGCCTCTCTTTTAGTTGAAAAATAATACCCCTTGCCTTCAGCGTTCAAAGTCCATGGCCAAGAAACGAGACCTTTGACCGTAGACCTTCCAGATTCTGTTAAAGAAACGGCGGTTAAAAGCTTATCGGGAATGCCATGGGCTTTTTCCATATGGGAGGCATAGTAATGGCATACCTTTTCAGGGGAGATAGCGGAAACGTTTGCAGCTTCTCTAACAATTTTGGTAACAGGGAAGGGAGACGCGACAGAAACCCTTGCCCCCATGACTCCCCAAAGCAAGAGAAGCGTGAAAAAAAAGCGAAGATCGCGCGCTAATTGAGCCTTCTTTTTCATCTCATTCCAATCAATTTATGGGTTTTTCAACGAATCGGAAGAGAATAGCATATCGCGTCTCAGCAAAGCATTAATAGCTCGAAAAATCGCCCAAAAAAGAGTGTCCCTGTTTACGGCCTATTATTTTTTTCTTTAGTCCAATATAGATAAAACTGCAAAACTGTCAAAGGATTTTTTCAGAGCGACTTCATAAAAAAATTTGACTTATTTTTGCCAATTTTCTATTTTTTAAGCATGATATCATCCGTGGAAATTTATCCAAAGCATCGCACGTGTCGATTCTCTGAGAAGATTTAAAGAAAATTTTTAAACTGAAACAATCTGTTATGCTCCAGCTTGCCCATCAGTCCTTCTGTCCTTGTCGCAGCCCACATCTGTTGCCTTGCCCTTTGGGTTAATTATCTCGTGACAACACGGTTTAGAGGTGGTCGAAAAAATACCCTTGCATTCATCGTTCAAACATTTCATAACCAAAAGAGTTTTTGAGGTGCCTACAAAGCAGGAACTTGTTTTGGCAAAGCTTTACTTTTATTACTCTGCGATGGACGCGGGGAAAACAACAACCCTACTGCAATCGGATCACAATTACCGGTCAAGGGGGATGAAAACCCTCCGTTTTACGCCTGGGGTGGATACACGCTATCAGCAGGGGCATATTGTTTCTCGGATTGGACTGCGCGCTGAAGCCCAAATTTTTCAGCCAGATTTTGATTTTCTCCATGCTGTTCGAGGTGTTTTAGAACAGGAAAAAATTGCTTGCATTTTAATTGATGAGGCGCAATTTTTGGTGAAGCAGCAGGTTTACCAGTTGACTCAGGTAGTCGATCTTTTGAAGATTCCTGTATTAGCCTATGGTCTTCGGACTGATTTTTTGGGAGAGCCTTTTGAGGGAAGCCTCTATCTCCTGGCGTGGGCAGATGAAATGGTTGAGATTAAAACCATTTGTTTTTGCGGCAAGAAAGCACTCATGAACTTACGGATAGATGCCAAGGGTCAACCTGTCCTCCAAGGAGAGCAGGTGGAAATTGGAGGAAATGAGCGTTATGTTCCATTGTGTCGACTTCACTTTTATGAATCTCTAAATTCTGGAATTTATGGCAACAGAGCAACCTCCCATCAGGTATGAAGTGTGATCGTTCAACAAGGATGACTTTGATAAAATGATTATCGTGTTTGGCTCCCTAAATATGGATATGGTGATGCCGGTAGAAACCATGCCAAGGCTGGGTGAAACGGTTTTGTGTTCGGACTATCGGATTATCCCAGGAGGAAAAGGAGCGAATCAGGCTGTCGCAGCAGCTAAAGCCGGTGGGAGTGTAAAGCTTTTCGGCAAGGTGGGGAACGATTTATTCGGTAAAACCATTTTGGAGGCTTTGGAAAAACATGCCATCGATATTCAAGGAGTAGAAGCGATTGATGAGCCAACGGGCTGTGCCTGTGTTGCCGTGGATAAAAACGGAGAAAATATGATTTTAGTTGCCAGCGGCGCCAACCGAAAGGCTCTTGAAACAGATATCCCAGGCCATTTGTTGACTCCCCAAACAACTGTGATCATTCAAATGGAAACGCCTGCTGAAGAGATTTGGCTTTTGATTCAAAGAGCTCACAAAGCAGGGGCCAGAACCGTTCTTAATTTAGCACCCGCTCACCTGATTCCTGTAAATGTCTTGAAAAATTTATCCGTCCTTATCATGAATCAGATCGAAGCAAGTATGTTAGCTGTTCATCTTGGATTTGACGTGATCTCTCCTTCCATTGCTGCGCGTCGCATTTCCTCAGAATATAACTTAACCTGTGTCGTGACGTTGGGAGGAGAAGGCGCTATTGCATGTACGCCAAAAGGTGTTTGGACCATTGAGGCCATGGATATTAAGCCAATTGATACAACAGCGGCGGGGGATGCTTTTGTAGGGGTATTTGCGGCAGCCATTGATCGCGGGGAATCTATCCCTGTGGCTTTGCGGTTGGCAACGGTTGCGAGTGGCTTAACTTGTTTAAACTATGGAGCCCAATCAAGTTTGCCGACCATGGAAGAAATTAAAAATTCTCTTCCTCGGGTGATGTCTCCCCAGCGGAAAACTTGATGCACGGTTACTATTAGAAACTAGAATTTTAAAAAAGGAAATCATGACGTGAGCTGGTTAACAGATTTTGTGCGGCCAAAGATTCAAAAACTGGTACGACAAAAGGAAACACCCGATAATTTGTGGGATAAATGCCCCAAATGTGAGCAGATGATTTTTCACCGGGAGCTCCAGGAAAATTTACAGGTTTGTAAGCACTGCCAACATCATCTTCGGTTAAGCGCTAAGGAACGTTTAGCCTCTTTGTTCGATCAAGGTGATTATGTTCGGCTTGCGTCTGCTGGGGTGCCACAGGATCCGCTTCATTTTAAAGACAGCAAGCGTTATTCCGATCGTCTAAAAGATGCACGTCACAAAACAGGCGAAGAAGATGCGTTGATTGCAGCCCACGGGAAGATTGCGGGTGTGCAAGCCATGGTTGCAGTGTTTGATTTTACGTTTATTGGTGGTTCTATGGGGATTGCGGTAGGGGAGACATTTATTCAAGCTGCCCAAACCGCTTGCCGTTTAAAAATTCCTATGGTTGTGGTTCCAGCATCTGGAGGAGCACGGATGCAAGAAGGTATTTTGGCTTTGATGCAAATGCCTCGTTCAGTGTTAGCGGTGAGCCTGTTGAAAGAGGCTAAATTGCCTTACATCACCTTGCTAACTGACCCTACCACAGGGGGTGTTTCCGCCTCTTTTGCTTCATTGGGAGATATTACGTTAGCCGAGCAGGGCGCCATCATTGGGTTTACGGGCGCTCGGGTGATTCAAGAGACGTTACGCACGCCGCTGCCAAATGGGTTTCAAAGCGCGGAGTTTCAAATGGAGCATGGCTTTGTAGATTTGGTGGTTCACCGCCATGATTTAAAAGAAACCCTTGCCAACATTTTGAAATTATTGCAAGTTTCCCGGGTTAAAGCTTCTTTCCAGAAGGTGCGTCCTACGTTAGGCACCTCTACCTGGGTGGCTGAGGGCCGAGGAGCTTAACAAAAAAGAAACATAACAGCCTCAATCCGAAAGGGGTTGCAGACAAGTGGCTTTAGATTCCCGCTTTCAGTCGGTCATTCAGTTGCTGAGGTGGCACGCCCCTGTGGGTGCTTTTCTGCTTTTTTTCCCGTGTCTGTGGGGACTCATCGCAGGATTTCAAGGCTTGCCCCCTTTAAGGCTGGTTTGCCTCTTTTTAGGAGGAGCCTTTTTTATGCGCAGCGCTGGTTGTGTTTATAATGATTGGGTTGACCGGGATTTGGATCGCAACGTAGCACGAACTGCTAACCGTCCCCTTGCGGCTGGGACGCTTTCTGGCTTTCAAGCACTCTGCCTTTTGGGAGGGCTGTTAGCCATCAGTTTTTTGATTTTACTCCAGTTTGATTTGCAAACCATCGGGGTTGGGCTGGGGTCCATGGGGCTGGTTTTGCTTTACCCCTGGGCAAAGCGCTTCACATGTTGGCCTCAGGTTTGTTTGGGACTTGCATTCAATTGGGGGGTATGGGTTGGATGGAGTGCATCTGGGGCGGCATCTGGAGCTATTTTTAACTGGAAGCCAGCTGTTCTTTACGGTGTAGGTGTGGTGTGGACCCTTGCTTATGATACGATCTATGCCTATCAAGATTACCACGATGATCAACAAGCGGGTATCAAGTCTTCAGCCGTGTATCTGCAGCAGCGTGGTGTTTGGTTTTTAAGGATTTGTTGGGTCAGTATCTTGGTGCTTTTGTTGCTTTTGGGTTTTGGGATGGCGCTCAATCCTCTCTATTTCCTAGGATTAAGCATTGTCGCGGCTCATTTTATATGGCAGGATCGGTATTTAGATTTAGAAAGTCCCGAAAAATGTGGCAAGGTATTTCGGTCTAACCAGTGGGTTGGGTTGTTGATCTCTTTAAGCCTTCTGGCGGGAACTTTTCCCTAAACGATACAAAGGTGCGCAATGCCTGAGCCATTTTTATCTGCTGACCAAGAAATAACGTTTTATACGTCCAAGGAGCTTCCCGAACTGCAGGATAGCCTTGATGCGGTTTTGAAAAAAGCAAAGGCGTTGGGGGCTGATGAGGTTGAGGGGGCTTTGCTGCATGGTACATCCTTTTCTTTAGACTATCGTCTGGGGGCTATTGAAAATGTAGAGCTTTCAGAGTCTACCCGTTGGGGTGTGCGGCTCTTTATAGGGAAGCGTCAAGCCAGCATTTCATCCAATGATTTCTCAAAGGACGTGTGTGAGCGTTTGCTTCAAGAAGCTGTCATGGTTGCACATTTGACGCCTGAAGACCCTTACTGTGGCCTCCCAGAGTCAGATTTATTAGCTTCGAGAGATTTATCGGGAGGTGGCTTAGAAAGCTATGACAGTGCGGTGCCATCTCCGGCTGAATTGCGGGATCTGGTATTGGCATGCGAGCAAGCGGCTTTGGAGGTTCCAGGTGTGGTAAGCTCGGAAGGGGCTTCAATTTCTTGGGGGAAATCTACCCTGCTGTTGAAAACATCTAAAGGTTTTTCAGGGGTTTCTAAAGATTCTTCTTTCAGTTTGTGGGCTTCGGTTTTGGCTGAAAAAGGAGGGGATAAACAGCGGGAAGCTTATGGTCATTCTGCCGTTTTCTTTGAAGATTTAGAAGACCCTCGCCTTATTGGAAAGACAGCAGGGGATAAGGCCGTGCGGCGTCTAAATCCTCGAAAATTTGAAACAGGCCACGTGCCGGTGGTTTATGATGTGTTGATAAGCCGGTCCCTTTTAGGGTATTTGCTGGGGGCAATTAAGGGGAGTGAAATAGCCCGAAAAACCAGCTTTCTTCAAGACGCGTTGGGAACCCAAATCTTCCCCTCTGATGTTACCATCGTGGATGATCCTTTTTTGAAGCGGGGGTTTGGTTCCCGGGCTTTTGATGGAGAGGGGCTCCCTGTTCAACGTCTGAACGTGGTGGAAGAAGGCGTCTTAACCTCCTGGCTTTTGAATTTACATTCGGCGCGAAAGCTTAATTTGGCTCCCACAGGTCATGCCTCTTTAGGGCTTGGGGCGTCTCCCGGCATAGCGTGCAGTAATTTTTACATGTTGCCTGGAAAAGATGATTTGCAGAGCCTTCTCTCTCCCATCGAGCGGGGTTTTTATGTGACAGGTTTGATGGGGATGGGGTTCAACAGCTTGACAGGGGACTATAGCATGGGAGCCCATGGGTTCTTGATTGAAAAAGGGCAACTGACGGTTCCGGTGCATGAGGTGACTATTGCGGGCACCTTGTCCGAAATGTTTCGTGGCGTCACGCCGGCCAACGATCTGGTGCTGCGGGGAAATGTGGCTGCGCCCACCCTGCGGATCGATCGGATGACGGTGGCAGGAGCGGGCTAAGCTATGGCTTTTAGGCCACAAAAACCTTCCCTGCTTCAGATTGCCTCAGGTCCTCTTAAAGGCACGGCGTTTGAGTGCCTTGAGATCGAGGTTCAAGAGCAGCTATCAGAGCCTTTCACCATTGTGTTAAAAGGCCAGCTTCTGGGAAAAACACTTCATTTTAAAGAGCTTATGGGTAAACCCATGGGGTTTGTATTGGCCTTGGGCCGTGAAAAGCGCTTTTTCCATGGATGTTTAGATTCCATTGAACAGCTGCAAGTGCCCCTTTTCCCCAAAACAGAGCCTGTTTTTTATCGCCTTGTTCTTTCTCCTTTGTTTGCTCTGCTGCGCCACACACAAGATTGTCGTATTTTTCAGGAGCAATCTCCTTTAGACATCATCAAAACCCTCTTGCGGGAAAATAATGTGCTGTTTAAGGACCGCACCACCCAATGCGGCAAGCAGCAGCGTGAGTTTTGCGTTCAATACAATGAGAGCCATTTTCATTTTGTGTCGCGGCTTATGGAAGAATATGGTATTTCCTATTATTTCACCATGACAGATTCTGAGCATTGTCTCGTGTTAACCGATGACGTAGATGGATATCAGGCTTTGAGGCCTTCAAGCTATGATTACGAGCCCACGCGAGGAGAAGAACCCAAGCTGAACAGGATTATCGCCTTGCATCAAAGCCAGCGGGTGGTACCCCAAGGGGTTGGGTTGGGGGATTTTTTCTTCGAAACACCTGATAAGAAGCTTTATGCTAACCGGAAGGGAACCCATCATGCGGTTCCTGGGCAGGTCTATCACTATCCCGGAAAATATAGCAACTTTAACGAAGGGGAGGCGTTGGTGAAACTGCGCCTTCAAGCCGAGGAGTTTATAGAAACGTTGTTGAAAGGGGAGACATCGATCTCAGGCATGTCCGCAGGGGCAAAATTTCAGGTGAAACATCACCCAGATGATGCGCTGAATAAAGGATATGTTGCGTTTAGGGTGGTGCATCGCTTGACGTTACATGGGCAAGAAAAAGGTGCTTCTTATTTCCACGCCTATACCAATGAGGTGACGGTTTTTCCAGATAACATCCCCCACCGCCCCCTTCAAACAACGCCAAAGCCTCGGATTTATGGAACCCAGACAGCTGTGGTGACAGGCAAAGCAGGGGAAGAAATTTGGACTGAGGTTTATGGGCGGGTTAAAGTTAAATTTCACTGGGATATTCGCAGCAAAGCGGATGAGACAAGCTCTTGTTGGGTGCGGGTTTCTTATCCCCTTGCCAGCCAAGGTTGGGGGTTTCTGAGCACGCCTCGGGTGGGACAAGAAGTTGTCATTTCCTATTTAGACGGAGACCCTGATCAACCGCTGGTGGTGGGGTGTGTTTATAACGGAACCCACAAGCCGCCTTATCTGCCGAATGAACCCACGAAGAGCACCTTCAAAAGCAATTCCTCAAAAGGGGGGGAGGGGTTTAATGAACTGCGCTTCGAGGACAAAAAAGATGCGGAAGAGGTCTATCTCCATGCCCAAAAGCATGCAGTATTTGTGATTGAAGATTCTGAAACGAAAGATATCCAAACGGGGAGCTCCACCACCACAATTCACCGAGGAGATCGGGCCGTTGTATTGAAAGGGGACGATAAACCAACCCAGGGTAAAGGAGACGACAGCCTAACGTTGGTGAAGGGAAGCCGGCACGTGGAACTTCAAGCAAAAGGTAGCGGGAAAGGGAATCTGTCCACCACCTTGCATCGAGGGGATGTCGCTTTATTGATCAAGCACGGCGATCAAACCACGACGTTAGAAGCTGGAAATCATGAGCTCACCCTTAAAAAAGGGAATCGAACTGTGCGAGTGCATGGGGACGACCATGTGACGGTCACAAGTGGCAATGTATCCATCGATGTGAAGGGGGGAGATATCTTGGTCCACACATCAGGGCATGAAACCCACAAGGTGGGACGCAATATGAAGCTTTCAATTGGAGGCAACCTGGATATTCAAGCCACAGGTAAGATTCACATGGATGCTAAGATGGGGATTAAGCTAGTGGGCAATGCTGGGGGTGTCAATATCAGTGGTCTTACCGTGGGTATCCAAGGCACCACCACCGTCAACATCAACGCAAAAGCCTTGGTTGGGATTAAGGGCGCTTTTGTGAATATTAACTGAAGAGATACCAACGGCTATGCGATGATATCGGGAAGCGTGGTGCTCTTAATCTTTTCAATCTGATTAACGACGTCTAATTTAAAGCGCTTCAAACGCTGCACGGCCAATTGATCGTAAAGAGGAAATGAGGTTAGGGCATCAATTTGATGTCTAAGGAGGCGCTCTTGAACAACCAGGCGACTCAAGCAAACTTCAGAAGTTTCGTTTATTTCCATCAAAAATTAAACCGTTTAGACCACACCAAACACCCCAGCAACATTATAAAAAATTATAAAAAAAGTAAATCCTAATTTCTTTAAATCTTAACCTCAATCTGGGGTTATAGCCAAAGCAATTTAGTTTTGTTATAATCTTTGGATGAGCTACGATAAAAAATTTCGCCTACAGGTTTTGAAGGTACGTGAGGAGAGAGGGCTTAAGCCTTGTTGAGACGGGTAAGCTTTTTGGAGTTCACAAGCAAACCCTCTACCATGGGCCCCGAGCGTTTGGAAGAAAAAAAGCGTGAGCGGAAGGCTTTCAAGTTGGATATGGTTTCTTTAGCTGAAAG
>JBOFKI010000136.1:0-11372 GCA_051657245.1 Alphaproteobacteria bacterium
GAAACCACTTTTAGGGAACTGAGGGGCAGGAACTAACGGAGCGCAAGACCGGAATGTACTTAGGGTACATGAGGATCTGAGCACCGGAGTGACGCACCCATCGGCCCATAAAAGGAAGTTTCGAAAGAGGTCTATTGAATTTAACAATTTTTAGAGGATAGATCCGATAACTGAGAAAAACAAAGAAAACAGACGTTGCAAATTGCAGAATTGAAACAAAAAAGTTCTGCTGTATAATGTCTTGGGAGCTATAATGACAAGTATTTTTTAACATCTAAGAACAAAAGATATAAGAAAAATAAAAACTAAGCGGCATAGACGCATAAATAAACAAAAGCGCAACGATTGTTTTTTTATCCGTTTTCTTTTGTTCGAAAGTTTTTTTTATTTTAAGACTTTCTTCCTTTTGTTTCTTCATTAGAAGAAACTCTGGCGTTTCTCGAAGCCGGGTACGCGCAACAGACCCCACCATCGCAATACCTGCGCCTATTATAAAAGCTACCCGCCAATTAAACGTAAAATAAAGCACAAGATTGCTGATCCCTAACGCCATCATGCCCCCCAAATCAGCAAAAGCAACAACTGAAGCCACTACAAAATAACGGGTGGGTGGCTTGGTAATTTCTGTCAAATAAATTTCCGCTCCAATGATTTCTCCAAGAGACGAAACACCCTGCAACATCCGGCAAACAGTTATGCCCCATGCTGCTAGGATTCCAACTTCTGCATAAGTCGGGAGGCTGGCCATCATGATGCACGAAACTGCCATCATGGAAGTTGTAAACACAACGGTTGTTTTTCTTCCAAAAGTATCCCCTATGTATCCAAAAAATAAAGCCCCGAAAGGCCTTAACACATAAGTTGAACAAAACGCCAGTGCCGCTAGCAACGACGCGGTAAAAGGGTCTGTCTTCGGGAAAAAAATCTCGTTTAACAACACTGCCAAATGCACATAGAGCATCAGATCAAAATATTCTAAAAAAGTTCCGATTTGTAAAAGCCCTGCAGCCTCTTTTTGCTCACGGTTGAGTGCCGAAAAAAATCCCACGGTCAAATCCCTCCGTTTTTTTGCTTAATTATTGATTAGAGACCTCTATGCTGCCTTAGAAAGAAGATTTGCTTCTTCCAAAGGAGATTGTATTTTTTCAAGATTAGGTTTATCCAATTTTTCAAAATGATTAATCGCCCAATGAAACGCAACAGTCGTTGGCAGCATAATCACCCAAAGCCCAAAATTTCCAAACCATGACGTCAAATACACAAGCCCGAAGGAGGTAACGATAAACATCAACGTTCCTGAAACCGCGTAAATAAAACTTACGGATGTAACGCGTTTTAAGACTGGGAAATAGCTGTAAAAAATTGAGAAAGCAGGAAACCCTGAAAAAAAGATAACCACGCCTATCTGCAACCAAAAAAGTGTGAACCCATTAGCAAGGTAATCTAATACAAAAGGAGCTCCCAAAACCAAAAAATAGTAGATAGAAAGATTAAATTTTACAATTTTCAAAGGGTAAATTCGATAACTGAGAAAAACAAGAACAACAGAAATAGCAAATTGAAGAATTGAAACAAAGAAATTTTGCTGAATCACTTGTTCAGAAGTATAACGGCAGGTTTCTTTTAAGAATTCAGCACAAAAAATGTAAGAAAAATAAAAACCTAAAGGCACAGAAATAAAAATAAATAAAAGCGCGAAAATTGTTTTTTTATCCATTTTTCTTTGCTCGAAAGTTTTCTTTGTTTTAAGAAACTCTTCCCTCTCTTGTTTTGTTTTGAGAAATTCTGGGGTTTCTCGAAGCCGGGTACGGGCGATGGATCCTACCATGGCAATACCTGCACCAATCCAGAAAGCTACCCGCCAGTTAAACGTAAAATAAAGCACAAGGTTGGTGATCCCCAAAGCTATCATGCTACCTAAATCAGCAAAAGCGCTTACCGCTGCAACAATAGGGTAACGCGCAGGCAGTTTCGTGCTTTCCGTTAAATAAACCTCTGCAGAAACAATTTCCCCAAGGGAAGAAAGCCCCTGCAGCACACGACAGAGGGTTATTCCCCAAGAAGCTAGAATTCCAATTTCTGCATAGGTGGGAAGGTTAGCGATAATGATGCACGAAACTGCCATCATGGAAGTTGTAAACACAACGGTTGTTTTTCTTCCAAAAGTATCCCCTATGTATCCAAAAAATAAAGCCCCGAAAGGCCTTAACACATAAGTTGAACAAAACGCGAAAGCGGAAATTAGAGACGCGGTAAAAGGGTCTGTCTTCGGGAAAAAAATCTCGTTTAACAACACTGCCAAATGCACATAGAGCATCAGATCAAAATATTCTAGAAAAGTTCCGATTTGCAGAAGCCCTGCAGCCTCTTTTTGCTCACGGTTGAGGGTTGAAAAAAAGCTCATTGAAAGGACCTCCTTTTTTTGCTGAATTCTTGGTTAGAAGGCCCTAGGCTGCCTTGGAAAGAAGATCAGCCTCCTCTTCTAGAGACAGGGTGGTTGCTTGAAGATTAGGTTTATCCAGCTTTTCAAAATGATTGATTGCCCAGGTAAAGGCAGCCATCACTGGAGCCATAATCACCCAAAGGCCAAAATCTCCAAACCATGACGTTAAGTACACAAGCCCGAAAGAGGTGACGATATACATCATGGCTCGGGAGATCGCATAGATAAAGCTCACCGATGTAATCCGTTTTAAGACCGGAAAATGTGCATAAAAAATGGCGTAGGCAGGAAACCCTGATGAGAAAATAGCAACACAAGCCTGCACCCAAAAAAGCTGTGTTCCGCTCGTGATCTGGCTTAATAAGAAAGGGCAGATTAAAGTGATGAAATAAGCTGTTCGTAGGTTAAATTTAACAATTTTTAAAGGGTAAATTTTGTAGCTTAGGAATACAATGATCGAAGAGGTGCAAAACTGGAGCATGGAAACAAACAGATTTTGTCGAATGACTTCCTCAGCCGTATAATGAAAAACATTTTTGAGCATTTGCGCACAATGGATATAGGAAAAATAAAAGCTGATAGGCCAAAAACAAAAAATAAACAGGAGGGCGAGCATGGTTTTTTTATCTATTTTTTCTTGCTCAAGGGTTATTTTTTTCTGGAGCTGTTCTATTTTGTGCTGTTTCATCTTAATAAATTCTGGCGTTTCTCGAAGCCTGCTACGAGCAAAAGCTCCTACCATCGCAATGCCTGCTCCAATCCAAAAAGCCACCCGCCAGTTAAGCGTAAAAACCAGCACAATATTGGCGATACCCAAGGCGATCATAGAGCCAAATTCTGAAAAAAATCGGACACTCGCCACGATAGGATAACGCACAGGCGGCTTTGTAATCTCTGTCAGATAAACTTCTGCCCCTATAATTTCACCTAAAGAAGAAATCCCCTGGACAGCACGACAGAGTGTAATTCCCCACGCGGCTAAAATCCCAATTTCTGCATAGGTGGGAAGGTTGGCCACCAAAATACAAGAAACTGCCATGAGGGCGGTCGTGAGGGTAACTGTCTGCTTGCGGCCAATATTGTCTCCAATATAGCCAAAAAGTAAAGCTCCAAAAGGCCTTAGCACATAAGTTGAGCAAAACGCAAAAGCGGAGATTAGAGACGCGGTAAAGGAATCTGTTTTAGGGAAAAAAAGCTCATTCAAAAGAACAGCCAAATGCACATAGAGCATCAAATCAAAATATTCAAGAAATGTTCCGATCTGCAAAAGCCCTGCGGCCTCTTTCTGCTCACGGTTGAGTGCTGAAAAAAATCCCACTGAAAAGACCTCCGTTTTTTTTCTTTACATATTTAACAAAAAAAACAATTGGTCAATTTATTTTTTAGAATTTTTAAAATTTTTTAAAAATCATCTGAGCTTCAAGCAAAAAACAGTAAAATTAAATTTTAGACCGAGGATGCGCGTTTTCATAAACCTTCATCAGCTGCCGGGCATCCACATGGGTATAGGTCTGGGTCGACTTCAGAGATGCATGCCCTAAAAGCTCTTGGATATGACGCAGGTCAGCCCCTGCGCCTAACAAGTGAGACGCAAAACTGTGGCGGAGGCTGTGGGGCGTTGTTTGGGGTGGAAGACCAAGCAACGCGCGCTGCTGTTGGATGATTTTTTGAACAGCCCTTGGGGCCAAACGCTTTCCTCGGTTGCTCCAGAACAAAGGAGATTCATCTGCATCAGGGTAGGGACAAATCTCTCGATAAGCTTGGATTTTTTCGAAAACTTGAGGTAGCACAGGCACCAGACGCTCTCGCCCTCCCTTCCCCAACAGATGAATATTAAATCCGTCGTTATAATGCCTTGGGATAGCATTTTGGTTGAGCCCAAGGGCTTCTGAAATCCGAATGCCGCATCCATAAAGCAAGAAAAAAACAGCTACATCTCTTTTATGCTCCCAAAGCTCTTCCGTTCCCCCCTCGCTGGTTAGTAGGGTCAGGGCTTGCCCCTGGGTAAGCGCTCGGGGAAGCTTTTTTGCATACCGCGGAGAACGTACATCGTAAACAGCCGAAGAAATTTTAAAATTTGAGCGTTGAAGAAAATCAAATAACGTCCGAAACGTAGAAAGTGCTCGAGCATTTGAACGCGCCTGAGTGCCCTGACGAAGCTGATCTGCCATAAAGGCCCTAAGGGCTGTACGATCTAGATCTAACAGATAGGAAAGAGAAACAGGACCTCCTGTATAGGAAACCAAGAACTGAAAAAGATCTTTTATATCAAATAAGTAAGAAAAAACAGTGTGGAGAGACAAACGGCGCTCATCTTTCAACCACTGAACGAAGCGGAAAACCAGACCATCCAAAGGTGGTGAGCAAATTTCATGAAAAATCTCTAAACGTTTTGAAAGGAGAACTTCTTTAGCTGGCTCCATGGGGATGTATACGCCTCTATTCTGTGCCCAAATCTCTCGGCTCAAAGAATTTTTTAAATTTTTTAAAACCATCCGGACCCACAACCAAAATAATCCGATCATAAGGGTGAAGTGTTAACTCAAGGGAGGCAAAAATCACAGTGTTTTGCCTAACAACCGCCAAAATCTCAAGATCTTTGTGTTGGTTCAGTTCGTGGACATTCATCCCCGAAGCGTAACACGTCGCAGCAACCTCCGTTTCAACAATCTCACCTTGGCTGTCTCCCAGAGGATAAATGGCGTTAATATAGTGACGTCGTACCCTTTGCAGAATGGTTGCGATGGTAATGGTAGAGGGAATTAAAATTTTATCCACTCCCAAAGAATGGACCAGATGAACATAACCCCGACGATTCACCAGGGCGATTGTGCGCTTGGCTCCATAGCGTTTAGCAAGGAGAGATGCAAGGATGTTAGTTTTATCATCATTTGTTACCGCTACCACAGTATCAACGTTTTCCAACCCTGCTTCTTGGAGAAGGGTTGTATCCAGACCATCTCCTTGGAGGACAAGGGTTTTGTTGAGCTGGCTAACAAGGAATCTGGCGCGCTCTTTTTGAAGCTCAATCACACTACAAAAAAGGTGAGGCGAAGATTGCTCAATCTCTTCAGCTAATTTAAGTCCTATTTTGCCTCCCCCAACAATCAAGAGCCTCCGTGCGATTTCCTCTGCATAACCCAATGAAGTCATCACTTCTTGTGCCTGGACCGTTTTAGTAAGGATGAAAATCTCATCCCCAAGCGTAATCTCGTCCCTTGGAGAAACAGAAAGCATCGTGCGATCACGAAAAATTCGGAAAATACGCATCGACAAATGGGGAAACAGCGCCTCCAATCGCTCAATGGGCATATAGAGCACAGGACTATTGGGAAAAATTTTAACACCCAGCACTTGAAGCGATCCATCAGCAAAAGCCATCACTTCGAAAGCATGGGGAATTTGTAGGTGCCGGTGGATAGACTTGGCGACTTCTGCCTCAGGAGAAATAAGCACATCCACAGGGAAATGTTCAGGGTTTAAGAATTGTGCCATCTCAGGCTTGAAGTAATGGGAGTGACGAATCTGGGCAATTTTTAGCTGGGTCTTAAAAAGTGAGTGTGCAATTTGGCATGCGACAATATTGCTTTCATCTGAGTCTGTCACCGCGATAAGAATAGAAGATTGAGAAAGGCCTGCTGACTTCAAAACTTCCGGATCCGAAGGATTGCCATGGACCGTTTGAATATCGACATGTTCTGAAACCTCGTGAAGTGTTTGCCCAAAGTTATCAACAAGCGCAACATCATATTCTTCACTTAAATATTGAGCGATACTGAAACCTACATGTCCCCCTCCGCAGATTACAACCTTCATGCCATCACCTTTTCATAATAATCTTTAGGAAGAGTCTAGCAAATCTTTCAAAAAAATTAAATCCCTTCTTAAAATTCAGAAATCCCAAATTGACCGTCATGATGCATTTATGAACCAGTAATATTTGGTTAATTCTCTTTCAAAGCTTGGGCATGATATACTTTTTTTAGTTGGCTCTCATGAAGTGTTGGGCACCAGCTCTGGGCGAAATGCTTTTGCGAAAAGAGGCGTTCCCCTGAAAGTTCTTTTGCATTATAAGGAGGAAGCAGATATGCTAAGTTAGAGTTTGCAAAATAAAAGACCCGTGATGTCTAAAGAAGTTTCCTTGTCCTCGGCCTCAAAGCCTGAGCGTATCGCGAAAATGATGGCGCGCTTAGGTCTTTGTTCAAGACGACAAGCTGAAGTTTTGATTGAGCAAAGAAGGGTTACATTTAAAGAAAATTTAGTGGAAACGCCCGCTTTTTTCATAAAATGGGAAGACGCCGTTTTTTTGAAAATTGATGGAAGTGCCGTTCCTGTTGAGCCACCCCAGGTTCGGTTATGGCGCTTTCACAAACCCGCAGGGCTTCTGACAACCCATCATGATCCCCACGGACGTCCTACAGTTTTTGAAGCGTTACCCCAAACTATGCCACGGGTTATATCTGTAGGTCGCCTCGATCTCAATTCAGAAGGATTGTTGCTATTAACCAACCATGGAGAGCTCTCTCGCTTTTTAGAGCTTCCTTCTACGGGCTGGAAACGTCGTTATCGCGTTAGATGTTTTGGTGACATACCCCGAGGTTTTTTCGAACACCTCCAGCAAGGGGTTACCCTCGATGGATTTAATTACGGACCCATTGAAGCTTCTTTAGATACATCAACATCTGGAGAGGACAAAAAACGCAATAAATGGCTGAGCGTCACGTTAATGGAGGGAAAAAACCGAGAAATCCGAAAAGTCTTGCAATATGCTGGTCTTTCTGTGAGTCGGCTCATTCGTATTTCTTATGGACCTTTTTTGTTAGGTAATCTTTCTCCCGGAGAAGCAGAGGAAGTTTCCCAGCGCCATTTAAAGAATTTTTTGGGGAATAGATGGTATTCACTTTCTGGAACAGGTTAAATTAAAAAAATAGACACTTGATTTTGCAAAAAGTGACCTTTTGTTTTTAACCTTCTATTAACAGGACAAAAGAAGGAGTCATGATTTTGGAAAAAAAACCCGAGATCGTCATTTTTACCACCACAACCTGCCACTTTTGTGACATGGCAAAAGAACTTCTTGAGGAACAAGGGTATACGTTTGAAACGATCGACCTGACCCACGACCCCAAAGGAAGGCTCGCCTTGATTGAAAAAGCGGGAGGACAGAAAACTGTCCCCCAAATTTTTATGAATGGCCGCCATATGGGTGGCTATGAAGACTTGAAGCGTTTCGTGCAAGACGGGCACCTTTAGCTGAAGCTGAACTGCCTTTTCCTGTATGACTTGAGGTATTCAAAAGTTCACGAAAAGCCTTGCCTGCCTTGAAAAATGGAACATATTTCTCTGAAACTTCAACGGTTTCTCCAGTGCGCGGGTTACGCCCCGTACGCTTGCCTCTTTTTCGCAAACAAAAACTTCCAAAACCCCTAAGCTCAATACGATGGCCCTTTTGAAGGGAGGTTGCAATCTCATTGAAGAATAAAGAAATTGAATCTTCGATAAGCCGCCTTCCCAATTCTGGATACTTTTCCTGAATACGATGAATGAGTTCTGATTTTGTCATACGTGTCTCCTGTTGGTTATAGGCCCTTTTTTAAGAGGCATATGGAAAATTTATGCCAATCAGAAATTTTTTTAAAAAAAAAATATTAAAATTTTGTTATTAAAGTGTTTTTTCAAAAAGTATTTTTTTAAAAAAACGCTAAAACCAAAAACATTTGTTTTCGGTCAGCAAAGCGTCCATTTTTTCATCGTGACACTCTCGTGGAACGGAAGAAATTTCCTGGCTGGAGTGGGCTATTCCAACAGCTAGAAAAAAAGAATTGGTCTTTGAGCGAAAAAAACGAAGGGTTGCATCATAATAACCTCCCCCACGCCCCAATCGATAACCCGTTTGATCAAAAGCGAGCATAGGCAATAACATTAAATGGGGTTTTAAAAGCTGCGAGGTAGAAAAATTTTCAGGAACAGCTGTGCGAAGAGGACCTTCCACAAGCACGGCATCAGGAGTCCAGTTGGCAAATCCAAGCAACGGAGGGGACTGTTGCAAAGGAATAGGAAGTAGGCAACGATATCCTGCTTCATGGAGCCTATGGAGCAGAAATGGGGTTTGGACCTCTGACAGGCCTAAAGGCCAGTAGGCACTAATGAGGAGGGGATCGGGAAGTGAGCCTGCGCAACGCAGCTCATCCAAGAAATCAAAGGCCACTTTTGCAAAAAAAGCCCCCTCAGAAAGTCCAGAACTATTGAGACGCTCCATCTCTCGAGCTTTTTCAATGCGCAAAAGCTGTTTGCGCTTTCGAATTTGTGAATCCAAAAAAAATGTTTGAATCATAGCCTTCCTTGGCAAGAGGACACCAAAATACCTGTCTCTCTTTTCGAGATCTAAAAAAAATTACAGCAAAGCGCATTTCCTCTTTGATGAAACAGGGATCTCTATTATGATACCCCTGTTTTAGATAAAAGCGTACTGAAAAAAATGAATTCCACATGGAAAGGATTTCATACCATGACCTGGTCGACGTGTAAAAAAGCCTTGAGGATTTTAGGGGGTGTCTTCTTATCTTGTATTATGAAAATTTCCCTCTTTGCACTCAGTGTGGATATTAACCAGGGCAGCTTTCAACCCATTCCCATTGCTATTCCGGCATTCTCCCACGAAGCAGGTGAAGCAAGTGCCCAATTGAGCCAAGTGGTTGCATCAGACATCAAAAATTGTGGTGAATTTTCCCTGATAAGCCCAGAAGCCTATATCCAAACCTCTGCAGGTGTCTTGGCGACCCCCCATTTCGCAGAATGGAAGCCCTTAAATGCTCAAATTTTGCTTGCAGGACGCGTTACAGAAAACAGAGGTGATTTAGAGGTTGAATTTGTTCTCTACGACGTGTTTACAGGATCACTTTTGTTGAAAGAACGTTTCAAAAAAGCATCTGCAAAATGGCGTAGTCTGGCGCATCAAGTTGCAGATGCTGTCTACAAGCGTATCACAGGTGAGGAGGGATATTTTAATACCAAGATTGTGTATGTTTCTCAGCAAGGGCCTCGCGGAAAGAAAGCGTGTCGTTTAGCCGTCATGGATCAAGATGGTGCTAACCATCAGTATTTGACGAATGGAAATTACATCGTCATGTCGCCTCGTTTTTCTCCCACCTCCCACGAAATCGCTTACATGGCTTTTGATACGCAGCCTCCCAGCGTACATTTGATGAATTTGCAAACAGGGCAACAACAGACGATAGGGCAATTTAAAGGCATGACCTTTGCGCCTCGTTTTTCTCCAGATGGTCGAAGCCTTGTGATGAGTTTGTCCTCTCCTGGTGTGACATCCCTTTATGAAATGCTTTTGGCAACACGTAAAATAGAGCGCTTAACAGAGACATCTGGTGCCATTGATACGTCTGCCAGTTATTCGCCAGATGGAGCACAATTAGTCTTCAATTCAGACCGCCAGGGAACGCCTCAGCTATATGTGATGCCTACTGGGAAGGGAAGTCCAGAGCGGATCAGTTTTGGGGAGGGGCGTTATTATACGCCTGTTTGGTCTCCCCGGGGTGACTGGATTGTCTTCATCAAATCTTATCAGGGCACCTTTAATTTAGGCGTTATCCGCCCTAATGGAGATGGGGAGCGGATCATTGCCAAAAGTTATTTGATGGAGAGCCCTACTTGGGCACCAAATGGAAGGGTACTGATGTTTGCGGCCAAGTCTAGCCTGGATGCTGGATCTAAGATTTACAGCATTGATGTAACAGGTCATAATTTGAGAGAAATATCAGTTCCCAAAGAAGCAACACATCCTGCATGGTCCCCCTTGCTTCTGGACTGAGTTTTTCATATAGTTGCGCCCAGTGCCTTCGAGGTTTTGTTTTTCAGGAATTGCGGAACTAAAAAGGTTAGGAAGCACGTTAAAACTCATTGATTTTAACGAAAAATTAATGCATAACCGTGTATGGTAAATAAAAACGAAAAAGAGGAAAAAAATAAGATGCGTGTAAAAATTGCTAGTATGTTGGCTGCAACAGCTTTCTTGGCTGCCTGTGATTCCGCCTTCGATTCAGAAACGATGACTTGCGGTCAAGGCGGTGCAGATGCGACATGTCCACCTGCTCCTGGCACGGCCGCTGACTTTGTGGCAAATGTAGGAGATCGGGTTTTCTTCGAATTTGACAAATCATCTGTCAAGCCAGAAGGAAAAGAGACGCTTTCTAAACAAGCCGAGTGGTTGAATAAGTATGCAAGCACCACTGTAACCGTTGAAGGACACTGTGACGAGCGGGGTACCTCTGAGTACAACATGGGTTTGGGTCAACGTCGTGCAGATACAACAAAGAAAAACCTAACTTCCATGGGTGTTGCGCCTAGCCGCATCAAGACCCTCAGCTATGGTAAAGAACGTCCAGTTGTTCCAGGCAATGATGAATCTGCTTGGTCACAAAACCGTGTTGCTATCACGGTTGTTGACTAAACAAACTTTTTTTAAAATTGTTTGTTTTACAAGAGAAGGCTAGTTGCTTAAAGCAGCTAGCCTTTTTGGTCTGCAGCTTTATTTAGTCGTCCCTGAAAAATAGCTGGAGCTATTGGATTCGCTTGGTTTTTCTGGCTAAACTCGTGTAGAATAATTGCAAGAAACGAGGCTCCATGGATCGAAAGCTTGCAAAATGAAACCGTCAGAAACCGACACCTCCCAAAGCGAACTTTTTTAAGGAACGCTTGTCCAACCGGTTATAGTAATTCTCTAAATATTTGATACAATTTTTCCAATCAAGTCTTGAAAGTTTTCGTAGCCATTTTGGTTGAGGGGCCTGAGGGTTGCCTTGATTTGGTGCCAACAATTCTCAATTGGGTTGAGATCTGGAGAGTAGGTTGGTAAAAACAACAGATGGCATTTGGCTTGCGCAATCAGGAGGCGGGTTTTGGGTGATTGATGGAA
>JBOFKI010000137.1:0-5759 GCA_051657245.1 Alphaproteobacteria bacterium
GGCTGAAAATCAACGGTTTCTTTGTCGTAATCTTCCAGAATGTAATGGGAAATGCGGGTGAGGCGCACCTCTGTATAACGGCTGGAAGCAGGCTTGTCACCATCCACCGAGCCAAAATTTCCCTGGCCATCCACCAACAACGTCCGCATAGAAAACGCTTGGGCCATCCGCACCATCGCATCATAAATGGCCATTTCGCCATGGGGATGGTATTTACCCAAAACCTCTCCCAAAACGCGGGCAGATTTTCTGAAAGGCTTATTATATTCAAACCCAAGGTCCATCATGGCATAGAGAATTCGGCGATGCACAGGCTTTAAACCGTCTCGCACATCTGGAAGCGCCCGGCTGACGATCACGCTCATGGCGTAATCTAAGTAAGAGCGCTTCATCTCCTCTTCAACCGTAATTTGTACAACTTCAGATGTGTTGACTGATGTGCTCACGGGCTTCCTACCTCACTCTTGGTATGATTCAGGGCATATTTTCCTTGCCAGCAGAGTCTAACTATTCGCTGGAATGAACGCAACTAGAAAACAAGCTTAAGCTTTTTTAAAATAAATTGCTTTAGTTTCAATAAGATAAGACATGATCAACAAAAAAGGGGGAGCTCACACGCCATGAAGATATCCATTTTAGCACTCGCATCAATCCTGGGCATTTCTCAAAGTTATGCAACAGGAGGTCAGAAAGCAAAAGAGCCATTTTTTGATAAAAAATCTCCTGAAAATAGGAGTCCATCACACCAAGATCTCAGAAAAGGCGAGCGCGGAGACCCTTCAGAAGACAGACCCGTTTTAGACCGATTGAAACAAAAAGAAGTATCTCCTTTGCCTGAAAATTTTTGGGAATTTGAAAAATTAGAAGAAGAAAGGCAAAAGCATGCAGACAAAAGCCATTACGACAGCTCTAAAGAAGACCGAGGAGACCCTTTGAGAGGAACTTGGATTGATGGTGAAAATGAAGAAAATCCCCTCAGGCAGTCTGGCATTTGGGATCGAGAAACAGGCAAAAACGCCCCGCAAAATTCTCTCCCACCTTTAGCTACCCCCTCTTCTGAGGCTAGGCTACCGCAACCATCTCCTCAAGCACCTGCTCCACAAAATCCAGAAGCAACAACGCCTCCCTCGGAAAAAACCATCCGAGATGCTGGGGAATGGCCTATTCTAACCAATCCAACGGAAAAATAAAAAATGAAAACATTAAATCGATTGAAGGAAAGCCTGTTGGTGCTCTCGCTCATGATAGGATTCATCGCCGGGCACGCCAAAGCTGAAGACCTTTCTATTGAGAAACAATTCAAACGTGCAAATCCTCAAACAAGGGCCGAGAAGAATTACTCATATTTGTTAAGTCTCAGCTTTTTCCCGGACGATTTATCCTCCGGGGACATTCAAAAGGTCTGGGATGCCATTGAAGAACAGTTTACCCAAGAAGACAAAGCTCTTTTCGGCACATTCTTAAATCTTCCCTATAAAGAGTTATACAAAGGATTGGCAAGGACGGCAAGTTTAAGTCCAGATCTTGTGAGAAAGCTATTACAAAAACAAATTGTGCCAAAATTTCCAAAAAAGAATATTAAAATGGCTAGCGTAATCTGGAATTTTAAGGAAATAATTCAGGTTGCCCCCAACGGATTTAAATCATTCATTAACTATTTTCCACCCAATTTGGAAAAACTTTACCTAGTTAATACATACCTTGGGAGTGACATGCTTTTGTTGCTTGCGCCCAAACTTAAAGAGAGCAACTTAAAAGAACTTGATCTGCAAAACGTTGGGATAACTTCCGAAACAGCTAAGAATATTATTGAAAACATCCCACAAACCCTAGAATTTCTTGTTTTAGATGGTGCAGATTTAAGAGAGATACTAGGCACCCTTGGGTTGGGGACGAGATCCAACCTGAAATATCTTTCTCTAAAAAGGTGCAAGCTAACCGATACAGATATTCAAAATTTTGCAACGCAATTCTCAGAAAATAATACTTTAAAAGCACTTATTTTATCGAATAATTATAGCATCTCTGACCAAAGCGCCACGTCCATCGAAACTTTGATTAAAAAAAGCTCGCTCGAGGCACTCCAATTGAGCGGCACATCCTTTACGGGTGCAGGACTTAAAACACTGAGCCCTACCATTCAAAAAAGCGATCTCAAGCACCTAGATTTAAGAAATTTAAAACAAATCGAGGAAGAAGAGAGTAAAATTCTGATCGATATCATAAAAAATAGTAAGCTTGAAAGTCTGTTGCTTAATATCAATGTCACACGCGCAAAAGCCCTCCCTATCATAGAGGCTATCAAAAATAGCAACCTAGCTCACATTTCATTTCATGAGAAATCTAAATTTAGCATTCCCGAAGATGTAAAAAATAAAGAAGGAAACCTGGTGAAATTTTCATTCATCCGATAGAAGTTTGTTTAACGGCTGGAATGAACGCAACTAGAAAACAAGCTTAAGCTTTTTTAAAATAAATTGCTTTAGTTTCAATAAGATAAGACATGGGCAACAAAAAAGGGGAAGCTCGCACACCATGAAGATATCCATTTTAGCACTCGCAGAATAAAAACCATCCGAGATGCTGGGGAATGGCCTATATAACAAGCCTTGGATAAATTTGTTACAGTTTTGGCTTGAATACGCTACGTACCCTTTTCTTGTCATTCCCGCGGAGGCGGGAATCCAGAAAAAATATATAAAAATGACGATTAAGTAGAAGCGCCAGATTACATATTGCCTAGATTCTCGCCTCAGCGGGAATGACAATTTTTTGATCCATTAAAATGCAACAAAATGATTTAAGCAGAACCATCTTGCCTAATCCACAATGGAGGAATAAAAAATGAAAAAATTAAATCACCTGAAGCGAACCCTACTGATTTTTGCACTCTTGACAGGCTCCGGCGCTGGATATGCAGCAGACGACCCTCTCTTCATTGACAAACAATTTAGGCGTACAGGTCCTAAGACAAGGGCCGAGCAAAATTACTCACTGTTGTTAGATCTCTGTTTCTTTGCAGAAAGCATATCCTCCAAAGACATTCTAAACATTTTGAACGTCACAGAGCCAGATCATACCATAGACGCACAAGGAAAACCCCTCTCTGCTAAAATTTTAGAGTTGCCCTCTAAAGCATTGTACAAAGGGTTGGGGAAGATAGACGATCTCAATCCAGATCTTATGAAAAAATTATTGATCGAACAAATCCTACCCAATTTTCCAAAAAAGAACATTAAGATCGTGAGCGTGGTCCGGGACTCTGATAGAAGAAATTCTGTTGGTTCAAGCAGATTTGCACCGTTCATTTCTTCCTTCCCACCCCATCTAGAAAGTCTTGCCCTCGTTAACATACATCTTGGGAGTGACATGCTTTTGTTGCTTGCGCCCAAGCTTAAAGAGAGCAACTTAAAAGAACTTGAGCTTCCAAACACAGGTATAACTCCAAAAACAGCCCAAAAGATTATTGAAAACACCCCCCAAACCCTAGAATTTCTTGTTTTAGATGGTGCAGCTTTAAAAAATATACTCGGCACCCTCGGGCTGGAAACAAAACCAAATCTGAACTATCTTTCCCTAGGAAACTGCAAGCTAACCGACACAGATATTCAAAATTTTACAACACAATTTACAGGAAAAAATTTGAAGGCTCTCGTGTTATCGGATAATGATGCTATCTCTGACAAAAGTGCTGAAGCCATCAAAAATTTTATCGAAAGAAGTTCGCCAGAAGCTCTTAAACTGAACAACACATCCTTGACAGGTTCAGGACTTAAAACACTGAGCCCTACCATTCAAAAAAGCGATCTCAAGCACCTAGACTTAAGAAATTTAAAACAAATGGGGAAAGGAGATGTAGAAACCCTAGTCAATATCATCAAAAAAAGTCGTCTTGAAAGCCTTTTGGTCAATATCAAAAATATCACAAAAAAAGAATTCAGATCTATCACGGAGGCTATCAAAGAAAGCAGCTTAACCAGTTTTTCACTTCATAAAACGTTCGAAAATGATTTTTTCCGAGACACAAAAAACAAAAATGGAAAACCAGTAAGGTTTTTGATTTCTCAGTAGATAGCCCTCTATAAGCTATTCTTTCTTACAAAGCATCGCAAACATGGATTGGGGGATCACGCGGCCTTGGCCTTCTTCCTGAATCGCCAGGTCGCCGCTGTTGATCTCAACCTCGGCTTGGGGGCACACCCGAGAAGCAACATCCGCCAGCAGTTCTTTGAGCGCTGTGTGAGAAAGCCGGAGGGCATAGGTGTTGAGGATCAAACAACCCCCCACCTCTAGCAAAGGAAGGCAATGCTCCAACAGCTGCGGCAGATGGTAAAATAAATCCCATACTTCCTTCCCAGGCCCTCGTCCAAATTTAGGGGGATCCAGCAAGATGAGGTGATAGGCTTTTCCGCGACGGCCTTCCCGGGCTGCAAACTTCACAGCATCTTCGCAAATCCAACGAATGGGTGCATCCTCCAACCCCGACAATTTTTGGTTTTCAATGGCCCAGCCGATGGCTTTTTCAGAAGCATCCACGTGGGTCACCCGAGCACCTTGGGCAGCGGCAACCAAAGAGGCCATCCCCGTATAGGCAAAAAGGTTTAAGACAGAAGCCTCAGGGATGGTTTTCAAAAAAGCTTCAATAAATTGCCAATGTGGCAATTGTTCTGGAAAATAGCCCACATGCCGAAAGGAAGTAAATTTTCCCCAAAGAGATAAATTTTGATAGCTGACGCACCAGGGCTCCAAACGGTCTCCGTCTAAAAAGCGCCAATTTCCTTCTTCTTCAGCCCCTGTGAAACTGGCATCCGCCTGCTCCCACACAGATTCGGACAGGCGCGGCATCCACATAGCCTGGGGCTCTGGCCTGTTCACCGTATAAGCTTTGAAACGCTCAAGCTTGCGGCCATAGCCACTGTCCAAAAGAGCATAATCTCCCCACCCTTGTGCTAGAAAGGTTTTGGAAACAAGGTGGGGAAGCGTTTCAAGCAGCATAAAAAATTCCTTAATAAAAGTTCAGCAACCACTCTGACAGATGAAAACACCCGTGACAAGGGGCGCTTTTTCAGGTAGAAAGAAGGAGTTTTAGACGAGGTGCTTAAGTCAAGGGGCGCTTAGCTCAGCGGGAGAGCACTGCCTTCACACGGCAGGGGTCACTGGTTCAATCCCAGTAGCGCCCACCATTTTCGGAACCTCGCCTAACATTGTTTTTTTGAAGTCTATTGAAAGAGGGTTTAGGTGCCTTCCTCTGCATCTGTTATCGTTCTAGCCGCGGGCCTTGGGACCCGCATGCAGTCTAACCGCCCAAAGGTAATGCACCCCGTGGGTGGAAGGCCGATGCTTACCAGCGTCCTTAAGCTAGCGAAGGATTTACAAGCAACCCGAACCATCGTCGTTGCGTCTCCTGAAAATCAGGCGGAGCTTGGCCGAGCTTTCCCTGACGTTGCTCTTGCGATTCAAGAAAAACCCCTGGGAACAGGGCACGCCGTTCGTGCCGGGGTAGAGGCACTATCTGCACACCTTCCGAACCCTTTTGACGAAGATGTTTTGGTGCTGTGCGGCGATGCCCCTTTGGTTCCCCTGACGTGTCTCCAAGAGATGCAAATGCTCAAAGCCAAAACCAAAGCCGCCGTGGTGGTGCTTGCCATGTCTCCTCCTAATCCACAAACTTATGGTCGCTTGAATCTTGGAGAAACAGGCGACGTGCTTGAGATTATCGAAGCCAAAGAGTTTGTAGATCAGGGCGTGACGTTATCCTC
>JBOFKI010000138.1:0-38092 GCA_051657245.1 Alphaproteobacteria bacterium
CGCATGTACGAGAGTACACTTGCGCAGCCTCACCCTCCCAAGCATTCACCTCAATTAATCTGAAACTTGGTTAAGCCTGGCGTTCACGTTTACTGTCCGGAAAGGGGAGTTGGACGCGAATGTGCGAGGTGTTGCAAACCATGCGGCAGTTTTCTCCATAAACAAAGCTATCCATGGCCTTTGCGCCCGTAAGCCTTTTGCGTTTTGCTCCTCTGATCCGGAATTTATAGATTTCCCTGGATCCCCGCCGCCGCGGGGATGGTAACCCTATGAAAATATATTTTGTCAGACACACTCTATAAGGGACGCGCTTCCCCCATCACCGGACAACTACATTGCTAATTAAACCGGATATCTTTACGTGCTATTGGCAGGGTATTTTTAAGTTTGTCGTGGGTACACGATAGCAAGACCTGGAATAAATGGATATTTCAACAAGCGGAGCGAAAACAGGAAATGCTTTCAGAAGGTAGACGAGCAATTTTTTTAAACTCCACAAAAAATAATGAAAATACCAAAATTTTTAAATTGATTCTTATGTTTCTCCCTTTCTCGTTATGATAGATTCAGGCACTGTGTTGTAAATTAAGGTTTTTATTTCATGCGTGTCTTTAACATCATGCTGTGCCGTGGGTTGGGTGGCACAGAGCAAGCCTATTTGGATTATAGCAATGCGCTCACCCAAGAAGGGGTTGAGGTGATCAACATCTCCAGTTCACGGGCCTCTATTAACAAATTCCAAAAAAATTCTCTAAAGCTTTTGAACCTTGTCCCCTGGTGTCTTGTTTCAAAACTGCACCTCCATATGTTGATGAAACATTATCAACCAGATCTCGTCATCGCCCATGGGGGAAGAGCCATTAAATTTTCAGCCTCTGCAAAACCCAAAGGCGTTAAGCTTGTGGGCGTGACGCACCTTTACAAAGAGAGCTATCTCAAAAAAGCGGATTACTTGATTGCCATCACAGAACATCTCAAACAATACATGCAAAGCCATGGTTATGATGAACGAAAAATTTTTGTTGTCCCCAACATGATTCGACTTCAAAAGCCCTATAGGCCTTTTCATGTTTCTGACAAAAAATCTGTCGTTATTGGCAGTTATGGAAGATTTTGTAACCAAAAAGGGTTTTCAGATCTCATCCACAGCATCGGATTGTTGAAGGCGCGGGGTTATGCCGTCCAGCTTTTGTTGGGTGGGGCTGGCGAGCTGGAGGAGGCCTTGAAACTTCAGGTTAAAGCCCTTGGTTTGGAAGAGGTGGTTACATTTGTGGGTTGGGTGACAGATAAAGACGCTTTTCTAAAAAAGATAGATATATTTTGCCTACCCTCCCTTGAAGAGCCTTTTGGAATCGCGTTATTAGAAGCCATGGCTTTCAGCAAGCCAATCGTAGCCTCAAACGTTTCAGGACCTGCAGAAATTTTGAGCCACGAAAAGGACGCGCTTTTGGCTGAACCCAGCTCCCCAGAAGACTTCGCAAACAAACTGGCTGATTATATAGACAATCCACAAAAAGCCTCAAGCTTCGTTGAGAAAGCCTATCAAAAACTAGAAAAAACCTATGAGACATCTAAAGTTTCTAAAAAATTACTGAAAGCGTTAAGTTCTATTATGAGGTAAACAAACGTCCTTGTGCTCAAATTTTTCACGACATTTCTGCGGCTGGCTGATTATTTCTTCTTTCCAAAAGTTCTAGAAGGCCCGTTTTTTTTCTTCAACAACCCCTCTTCAACCAGCTGAACAGCTTCGTCCAAAGAAAATTTGAGATGATCTTGGGTTTTCTTGAGGGAAAAATAAGCCCCTTGATATTTAACATAAGGGCCAAAGCGCCCTAAGCCTAAAACGAGCTCCTCCTGGGTCTTGGGGTGAACACCCAAAGTCTTAGGGAGTGCCCCCAGGCGCAGGGCTTGTTCTAAGGTAACGTGTTCCGCCGTCACGTCCTTGGGAAGCGAAACACGCTTGGGTTTGGGACCTTCGCCCCACTGCAGGTAGGGACCGTAAGGACCCATGCGCACTGAAATTTCCAAGCTTGTTTCAGGGTCTTGGCCCAGTGACCGAGGAAAAAGCGTCTGGGATGTTTTTACAGCACCATCTTCCCCTTGGGTCTCAGCAGAAGATTCGTGGTTAGAAAGGGAGCGCGTATAAGAACAGTCTGGATAACCAGAGCACCCTATAAAAGCGTTGACTTTACCCAAGCGGAGCCCCAGATGGCCTACTTGACATTGGGGACAGGGTTCAAAAGATTCCTCTTTGTTTCCTTCTGTACTTGGGAATAAATAGGATTTGAGGTCTTTTTCTACCGTTTCAATCACCTGCGGAATGGTGAGCGTTGAGGATGCCTCAATGGTCTGAGAAAAAGTTTCCCAAAACTCTTGAAGCACCTTCTTCCAGGGGATATCCCCTGAGGAAATAGCATCAAGCTGGTTTTCTAGATCTGCTGTAAAGCCATATTGAACATAGCGCTCAAAAAAATGCGTCAAGAAGGCTGTAACGATACGTCCACGCTCTTCTGGAACCATCTGACGCTTTTCCAAACGCACATAAGACCTATCCTGCAAAACCTGTAAAATACGTGCGTAGGTGCTGGGGCGCCCAATTCCAAGCTCTTCCAGCTTTTTAACGAGGCTTGCCTCGGTATACCTTGGGGGCGGTTGGGTGAAATGTTGGTAAGGCAACATATCTTCAAACATCAAAGGTTGCTTTTCGTGTAATGCAGGAAGCTTAGACCCCTTACCAGGCTCTTCTGCATCTCCCTCATCCTGGCTTTCTTGGTAAAGCTTTAAAAAGCCATCAAAGGCGATGATAGAGCCCGTTGATCTGAAGATGATGTGTTGATCTTGGGATGCAATATCCACCGTCGTTTGGTCCAGTTGCGCCTGTTCCATCTGAGAGGCCACCGCCCGCTTCCAAATCAGCTCATACAATTTGAGCTGTTCTGCATCCAGATAGGTCTTTAAGGTCTCTGGAGATCTTACATAGTCTGTCGGGCGAATCGCTTCATGGGCCTCTTGGGCGTTTTTGGCTTTGCTTTTATAAACCCGCGTCTGCTCTGGTAAATAGGCTTTCCCAAATTTGTCTAGAATAGCTTGGCGACATGCTTGGGTTGCTTCAGGAATCACTTGAATGCTATCCGTACGCATGTAGGTGATTAAACCGGTGACCTCCCCTCCCTCAAGGGCAAGCCCTTCATAGAGTTTCTGGGCAATTTTCATGGTGCGGGAAGCGCTAAAGCCAAGTTTACGAGAGGCTTCCTGCTGCAAGGTAGAGGTGATGAAAGGCGGTTGTGGATTTCGCTTAACGCGCTTTTTCTCAAGGCTTAAAACCGTATAAGAAGCTTTTTCAGCATCCTGCAAAGCTTGATGTGCAAGGGTTTCATTGGCCAAACTAAATTTTTCAAGCTTTTTCCCCTGCCAGTAGATCATTTTGCCTGGGAAAAGATGGGTTTGTTCCGCTCCAAACGAAGCCTCAACGGTCCAATATTCCTCTTTTTTAAACGCCTCAATTTCTTTTTCACGCTCTGCCACCAGACGCAAAGCTACAGATTGGACACGCCCTGCGGAGCGGCTCCCCGGCAGTTTTCGCCACAGCACTGGAGAAAGGGTAAACCCCACCAAATAATCCAGGCTCAGCCGTGCTAGATAAGCCTCAACCAAATGGGCATCAACCTCTCGCGGATGCTTAAAAGCTTCTAACACAGCAGATTTTGTAACCGCGTTGAAGACCACCCGCTTCACAGCTGGCTGGTGTTTCAACAGATCTTGGTCTTTAAGATATTCCAACACGTGCCAAGAAATGGCTTCCCCCTCGCGGTCAGGGTCGGTTGCCAGCAGCAGTTCATCTGATTTGGGTATCGCTGACCTAATCTCGTGCAAAGCTTTTTCTGCTTTTTCAATCACCGACCATGTCATGGCAAAGTCTTCCTGGGGCCTCACAGATCCAGTTTTTGACGGCAAATCCCGGATATGGCCATAGCTAGCCAAGACCTTATAGTCTTTACCCAAATATTTTCCAATGCTTTTAGCTTTGGAAGGAGACTCAACAATCACCAGCTTCATATATGTATAGTCCTATGCCAGAATCATCTATTAAGCTAATAAAAGCAGGCTGAATATTATTAAAATTGGTCTCAACATAATTTATAAATTTCTCCCCATTTTCAAAAATTTTAACCGTCGCTCTTCTTTAAGCGTTTTTCCATTTTTTGTTAAAAGTATATTGAGGTGCTTTTCGATGGTATCCCCAACCATATCGACGGCAGCGAGTCGATTACGATGGGCTCCCCCCAAAGGTTCTGGAATAATTTCGTCAATCACTTTAAACTTTAAGAGATCTGCGGCCGTCATCTTTTGCGCTGCAGCCGCCTCCTCACGTTTATCCCGTGTACGCCACAAAATAGAAGCACACCCCTCCGGGGAGATGACTGAATAAATTGAAAATTCAAGCATCAAAACCACGTTTGCCGTGGCTAAAGCAACCGCTCCACCAGACCCCCCCTCACCGATGATGGTGCTAATCAGAGGAACTTCTGCTTGAAAACACGCCTCAATAGAAGACGCGATGGCCTCAGACTGGCCCCGTTCTTCCGCGTCTGCCCCCGGATGGGCGCCCGCTGTATCCACAAAAGTTAGGATGGGAAGGCCAAACCGACTCGCCAGGTTCATTAAGCGGATTGCTTTCCGATAACCCTCAGGCCTTGCCATCCCAAAATTACGGTAAATACGCGTTTCTGTGTCGTGCCCTTTTTCATGTCCCAGCAAAAAAACTGGAACCCCACGAAAAGAGCCTATGCCGGATAAAAGAGCTGCATCTTCCCCAAAGTTTCGATCACCCGCCAAGGGCACGAAATCTTTAATTAAACGAGAAACATAGTCTATGGCATGGGGACGCTCGCCATGGCGAGCAACCAAAACCTTTTGCCAAGGGGTAAGTTTGCTATAAATTGTTTGGAGAAGGCGCTGGGTTTTGCGCTCAAGGCGCGCGATTTCATCCACAATATTCAGGTCACCGCTCGCTGCAACATGGCGCAATTCTGTAAGTTTGCGTTCGAGTTCCAAGATCGGTTTTTCAAAATCAAGGGCAATAGTCATACCCCCTGATACCATATTTTCAAAAAAGGTCAAATAAGATTTTTCAACTAATTTGCTTGCTAACAAAAGCTTTTTCTGGAAATGAGACCCTTATAAAAGTTTCAACTTAAAGAGACTTCATGTGTCCAACAAACGCTGCCACCAGCCTTTTTTGGGGTTTTTAAGGGATTCAGCCGAACTGGCTCCAGCCCCAGCTGAAACACCGTTAACGTTAACTGCACCCTGGTGCTTCGGTTTTGTCTCAGAGACCTTGGGCGCTTTCGGAAGTGTTGATGGAACACCATTCCCATTCATGGGGTTACCTTCTTGCGGCTTAGGCCGTGCGCCTCCCTGACGGGAATACCGACTGCGAGAGCGACGTCTTTGGGTTCCAGGCGCCTTGGACTCCTGAGCAGGCTTGGACGATTCGTTTGCTGCCTTAGGCTCACTCACGGGCTGAGCTGAAGGTTTTGTGTCACTAACCTTAGGTATCGGTTGTTTTTTCTCACCTTCCCCTTTAGCTTTTTCTGAAGAAGAGGGAGGCGTTGTCCCCTTCATGCCTACATCAGCTTGAGAGTTCCTTGCTTCCTTCTCACGACGGTTACGATCTCTGTTGCGTCGATTCCGTCTTTTAGGTTTTTCTCCATGGCTCCCCGAAGCAATTTCCCCTTTATCCCCTTGCAAAGCTGAGACTTCTTCTGCAACATCCTGCTTGGTCTCCTCCAGAATTTTCTCTGCAAGTTTTTCACCAGAGGCGTCTAAACGAAAATCAGGAGGAATAAGACTGTCATCTTGCAAAATCTGAACGGTTACTTGGTAACGAACCTCAAGCTGTGCTAATGAAGCACGCTTTTGATTGAGAATATACATCGCAACAGGTGTGGGAACAAATGCCCGAACCTGGCTTTGCTTTTCTTCCACACACTGTTTCTCAATAGCCCTCAACAAGCGCAACGCTGAAGACTCCACAGAGCGCACGAGCCCTGTACCACGACATTGGGAACAAGGCATGGTGCTGGCTTCGATCAAGCTGGGACGCATCCGCTGGCGAGACATTTCCAGCAAACCAAAGATGCTGATGCTCCCTACTTGAATACGAGCCCGATCATCTTTGAGAGATTCTCGGAACCGGCGTTCAACCGAATGATTATTCTTCGCCACTTCCATATCAATGAAATCAATAACGATGAGTCCAGCCAAATCCCGCAACCGCAACTGGCGCGCAATTTCTTCCGCAGCTTCTAAATTCGTTTTGAGCGCCGTTTCCTCGATATGCCGTTCCCGTGTAGCCCTTCCAGAGTTAACGTCAATTGCAACCAACGCTTCTGTCGCGTTAATCACAAGGTAACCCCCTGAAGGAAGTTGAACGATAGAGCTGTGAATGTTATCAAGCTTATCTTCAACTGAATACCTTTGAAATAAGGGAACTTGAGGATCTTTATAAAGCTGAACGCGTTTTGCGTGACTTGGCATCAGCATACGCATCAGAGATTTTGCTTTTTTATACCCTTCTTCCCCCTCCACCAAAACATCCGTAATGTCCTTATTGTACAAGTCTCTAATGGATCGGGTGATCAAGTCACCTTCTGCATAAATGAGAGCTGGAGCCGTGGAAGAAAGGGTATTTTCCCGAATTTCTTCCCACAATCTCAATAAATAATCAAAATCGCGCTTAATCTCTGTCTTCGTTCGGCCAAGCCCTGCTGTTCGAACAATCAATCCCATCCCATCCGGGATTTCGAATCCATCAATCATCTCTCGCAACCGCTTGCGGTCTTTCACAGAAGCTATCTTACGAGAAATCCCCCCCCCGCGGGGTGTGTTTGGCATCAAAACACAATAACGCCCGGCAAGGGAGATGAAGGTGGTAAGCGCTGCTCCCTTGCCCCCGCGCTCATCTTTGATCACTTGCACTAACATCACCTGGCGCCGCTTGATAACCTCTTGAATTTTATAAGGACGCAGACTAGCTTTAGATACAGGAGAAGCACGCTCTTCTGAGTCATTTTCTTCTCCAGAAAGAATCATGGCTTGCTCTTGCTCTCCTCCATCTTTATCCGATTCATCTTTTACTATGTCTGCTTGCTCAGCTTCTTCTTCAGGTAAAATAGTCTCTTGTTCTTCATCAAAAATTTTATCATCCTTTTCAGGTTTTAAAAATTTTTCACGATCTTCTACAGGAACCCGATAATAATCTGGGTGAATTTCATTAAAAGCTAAAAAACCATGCCGATTGCCACCAAATTCTACAAAGGCAGCTTGTAGGGAAGGCTCCACCCGCACGATACGAGCCAAATAAACATTTTCTTTAAATTGTTGTTTTGTGGAAGTTTCACAATCGAAATCTTCTAATTTTTGCTCATTGAGAATAACAACACGCGTCTCTTCGATATGGGACGCATCCACTAACATTTTTTTATTCATTTAATACAAACCCTCCTGGCCTTTTTTCCATTTTATCAAGGGAAAAAAGGTTAACGTTGCAACGTGTTGAGAGGTGGAAGGCCTTTAAAACAATACGAAAAGTAGGTTATGTTCCTATTTTTTTTATTTTTTGCGAAACTCTTGAAAAGATCCGCTCGCTGACGCCATCCAAAAGGAAATGTTCCGAACTCAACAGTTAATAAACGGACCAGGCGAAAAAAAGCCATGATGCTAGCTCACCAGCCCATCTAAAATTCCTCCCCCTAACATAACGAGGATTACGTCTAATCACAATAGGATAGAAAAAAAATATTTTTCACCCAAGAAAAATTTTTAACTCAATGTAAGCAATAGGCTTTTGTTGAAACAACGTTGGAGTTTTTACAATGTTCTTAACAATAGGATAGAAATCTGCTAGGTTGGAATTTTGTTGAAAAAATTTGAGAGAAGAACCTTCCGGCATACAAAGCAGAGGTGTTTGCTGATAATAGCGTTAATATTTTCGAAAAAATTATTGTCAATTCATAGTGCTTTTAAAGGAGTTTATTTTTTTATGTCATATTCAAAGTGGGTAACTTTTTTTGCACTACTGATCTTTTCTTTTACGTCTGGGGGAAGTTTGGGAGATGTATCCTCAAATTCTAATGCGTCTTCTTCAGCTGTTACGTTTCCCACCCATGGCATTTCCATGTATGGGGATTTGAAATATTCGGCGGATTTTAAACATTTTGATGCCAATAATCCCAACGCAATTCAGGGAAAAACCCTCCGATTGCATGCAATTGGTCATATTTTTGACACCCTTAACCCTTGGCTTTTCAAGGGGATCCCTGCGGCAGGCTTGGGAATTTATAACTACCTTCCTTTTGATACCCTGGGGGAGCGCTCTCCTGATGAGCCTTTTTCAATTTACGGGCGCCTTGCCGCTTCATTTGAAATGCCAGAGGATAGATCCTTTATCACTATCAATTTGAGGCCTGAAGCACGCTTTCAAGATGGTACGCCTGTAACCGCTTCGGATGTTTTGTTTACCTACACCATGCTGAAAGAGCATGGAAACCCGACGCGTAAGCAGCTAGCTAAAAAAGTTAAAAATATTTTAGTTTTAAACCCTCGTCAAATCCAGTTTGTGTTCGAAAAAATTGATGGAATTTATGACCGAGAGATTCCCCTTCTCATCGCTTTGATGCCTGTCATTTCTGAAAAAAATTTAGAAGGACGGTCCTTTGATAAAACGGGCATGACGCCTTTGATGGGAAGCGGTCCTTATAAAATTGAAGCCATTGTTCCAGGAAAAAGTATTGTTTATCGCAAAGACCCTGCCTATTGGGGGAAAAATCTGCCTTGTGTCAAAGGTGTTTATAATTTTGATCAAATCAGCTTCGATTATTATGGCTCTGAATTTGTTGCCTTCGAAGCTTTTAAATCTGGTTTAATTGATGTTTGGAAAGAGACAGACCTTACCCGATGGATGACGGGGTACCATTTCCCTGCTGTTCAAAAAGGAGATATTATCAAGGAAGAAGCAGACCACGCCCATGCGGTGGGGATGACAGCGCTTGTTTTTAACATGAGGCCAGAGAGAGGTGTTTTTGGAGATGTGCGTGTTCGAGAAGCTATCAACCTTCTCTTTGATTTTGATTGGATCAATAAAAATCTTTTCTATAACGGTTATACTCGCACCGAAAGTTTTTTCCAAAATACGCTTTTCCAAGCCAAAGACCCCCTATCTGCCGAAGAGAAGGCTATTTTAGAATCGCTTTCTGAAGTTAATCCGGTTGTTTTTAGCCAACTGCCAGAAATTATCCAACGTCCAGGACAAAATAAGCGGGAAAATCTTCATAAAGCTCGCAACCTTTTGAAAAGCGCAGGTTGGGTTTTGGAAAATGGAGTCTTGAAACATGTCAAAACAGGGGCGCCCTTTCGCTTTGAAATTTTAATCAATGACCCTAAGCGGGAAAAAGTGGTTGGAATTTTTGCAGACATTCTCCGGAAGAAATTGGGGGTTCAGGTAGATGTTCGGGCCGTAGAGAACGCACATTATCAAAAACGTCTCCAGGAATATAATTTTGATATGATTGTCCATTTTTGGGGCCATACCATGTCTCCGGGAGTTGAACAGCAACTTTACTGGTCGTCTCATTTGGCAAATGTTCCCTCTCGAAATTATGCAGGCATTCGGTCTAAAGCAGTTGATGAAATTTGCACCCGCATTGCTGAAGCACATACGTATCAAGAGCTCACAACCCTTGTTCGGGTTTTAGATAGGCTGCTTCGCCATGAAAGACTCTGCATCCCTCTCTACCATCATACAAAAGATATTGTGGCTTACCGCAAACATCTGAAACACCCGCCCTTTATGCCAACAGGCATTCCGGAGGCATACAGTTGGTGGCATGCAACCGAAAAATGACACGAGGCGCTCTTTGCAAACAAAATCCCAAAATCTGAAAGAGCGCATTGATCGTTTAACGCAACGCCACCAACCTTCTTCAGATAAAGTGAGGCCCGCTTATTCCTTGGGAAAAGCAGCTCGCCTAGGGATTGAATTTATCTCTGGCGTTTTGATTGGCGTTGGCTTAGGTATTTTTGTAGATCGCTGGCTAGAGAGTTCTCCGTGGGGGCTCATAAGTGGCTTCTTATTGGGAAGCTTTGCTGGCTTTTGGAACATTCGCAGGGTATTATTGTCTGTCTTTGATTCAACCCATAAAAAGTAGCATGTCTTTGCGCGACCTCACCTTTTCTTTTCCATGGCTACAACAGCATCGTTTTGTACTTGATTTGTTGGCTCAAGCTGGCGGAGAAGGACGCTTTGTCGGCGGCGCCGTGAGAGACAGTTTACTGGGGCAATCTCCTTCAGATTTTGATATTGCTACCACCTTGCTTCCTGAGCAAGTCTCACACTTTATTACCCTAGACGGTGGAAAGGTCATCCCAACGGGGATACGCCATGGAACAGTCACAGCAGTTTTTGAGCAACAAGCTTACGAAATCACAACCCTGCGCCAAGACCTGGAAACAGATGGCAGACACGCCGTTGTAGGATATACCACCTCATGGGAAGCAGACGCATCCAGGCGAGATTTCACCATGAATGCTCTTTTTTTAGATAGGGAGGGTAATTTGTATGATTTTTTTGGAGGAGCAGAAGATTTGCGCCAAAGCGTGGTGAAGTTTATTGGAAACCCTTCCCAACGTGTTCAAGAAGATTATTTAAGGATTTTAAGGTTTTTTAGGTTTCAAGTGCGCTATGGTCTCATCTGTGAAGGAAACAGCATCTACCACAGCCCAAGCCTAGAGGCTTGTTTAGAAGCAAAAACATCTTTAATCCACCTTGCAAAGGAACGTATCACCGAGGAACTGATGTGGCTGTTGGAATCCCAAAACGTTTTTCCTGTTCTCAAAACCCTCTTGGAAAACAAATTCTTAGAGTTGATTCTGGGACATGCGGGGGATGCTGAATCTTCTTTGCGGTGTTTTGAGGCTTTAGAAATTCTAGAGAGCACTCTAAAACATCCAGCCAACCCTTTGTTGCGGCTATTTTTAATCTCAGGAAAACAGACTCAGTTTAATTTGTTGCGATTATCTAAAAAGCAACAGCAACTTTTGAATCTCTGGTGTACTTTTCCACCAACTTTCACCCAAAAAACTTTAGTCGAAGCACTCTATTTTCATGCCTCTCCCTTGGTCGTAGAAGGCTTTGTCTGGATTCAGGCTGTTGAGCGCTTACGCAAAGGAGAGCTTTTGTCTGAGGTTCAACAATATTTTCAAATATCTCTACGCTATATATCCCAGTGGGTGACGCCTGCATTTCCCCTAACGGGACAAGACATCTTAAATGCAGGGATCCCCCAAGGCCCAGAAATCAAAAAGCAACTCCAAGCTTTGGAAGCTTGGTGGGTAGAACAAGATTTTACCCCAGACCGGCAGGCGTGCTTAATCCAGCTAAAAAAATCCTTAGATAAAACCTAATTGCTGTTTCCTTCAACCCCGTAAAAAAATAAAGTTGACTATTTTAATCAACAATTTTATCGTGTGCAAAAGAGCAGCCTATTAAGCTATAGAAAGACCCGCGCATATGAAACTTGGGACAAAGGGAAAATATGCTGTCATGGCGATGGTAGACCTTGCGTATTATGGTTGGCCAGATCAACCAGTCTGTTTAGCAGACATTGCACAGCGTCAGGCACTCCCTCTTTTATACCTTGAACAGCTGTTTAACCGTTTAAAAAAAGAACATGTTGTGGAGAGTATCCGTGGCAAAAACGGCGGTTACATTCTTTCAAAGCCTGCTTCAGACATACGCATCTCAGATATTTTAGAGGCAGCAGGAGAACCCATCCAAGCAACCCGGTGTGCGCCTCAAAGCGATCAGGGCTGCTTATCAGATGGAACCCGGTGCTTAACCCATCAGCTATGGCGAGGCTTGGAAAATCAGCTTTTCAATTACCTCCAAGGGATTTCCCTGGAAGATGTTTGCCAACGCAAATCAGGCTTCCAACCCGCTCTTCAGCTGCGCAGCAGGTGCTTGGGATGATGACAATCTCTCCTTCATTTCTCCCTGTTTACTTAGATGCTAATGCAACGTCTCCTTTAAGGCCGGGTGCTCTGGCGGCGATGTGCCATGTTTTTGGAAAATCTGGGAACCCTGCTTCGGTTCACCAGTTTGGGAGAGAAGCCCGCCGAATCTTAGAAGATGCACGCCAGACACTAGCCCAAACCATTCAGGCAGAGGCTCAAGATATCATTTTCACCAGCGGTGGAACAGAAGCTAATTATTTAGCCTTACGCGGGCTGAGCCAAACAATCTCTGGGATTTTGGTAGGAGCTACGGAACACGAGTCGGTTTTGGGGAATGTACCCACAGCGAATCTGTTGCCTGTGGACCACCACGGAAGGCTAGATTTTGCAGCGGTGGAAACGCTGCTACAGCAGCAAAAAGCCCCCGCCCTCGTTTCAGTGATGCTTGCTCATAATGAAACGGGGGTGCTTCAAGACATTCCAAGGCTTGCGAAACTTGTTCATCATTATAACAGCTTCCTTCATACCGATGCAGCTCAAGCCCTGGGGAAGGTTCCGGTCTCTTTTAAAGAACTGGGCGTGGATCTGATGAGCCTCTCTGCCCATAAATTAGGAGGACCGCCAGGGATAGGCGCATTGGTGGTGGGCGCGCGGGTTCCGCTTAAGGGTATTTTGAAAGGAGGCGGACAAGAGCAAGGCCTTCGGCCCGGTATGCAAAGCGTCGCACTCGCCGCAGGGTTTGCAGCAGCTCTCCTAGAGGCCGAGGACGAGCGTAGAACTTTGGCCCAACAGCATCAAATTTGGCTTAGAGAGATGGAGGCTGAACTGAAAGTTTTTTGTCCAAATCTCTTGATCATAGGAGAACAAAGCCCCCGCCTGCCCCATGTCAGCTGTTTGGTCATGCCAGGTGTTCCCAGCGCTGTTCAGGTGATGCGATTTGACCTGGAAGGCGTGGCAGTGAGTGCTGGCTCAGCTTGCTCTTCTGGGAAAATCACACCATCCCGAACCTTAAGCCGCATGGGGCTTCCTGAAGATGTGGTGAAATCCGCCATCCGCGTCAGTTTAGGCTGGCACAACAAGCGAGAAGATCTCATGCGCTTCACAAGCCTTTGGAAAAAACTCTATCAGGAGTTGAGTACCTCTTCAGGTAAAGCTTTTAATATCAACCTATCAGCCCCTCCTTTTTTTGACGAAAGACCCAGAGCATGTCACTAAGTTCTCCCGCAACGCTTCCCAAAACGGAACAACCCATTTATTTAGATTACCAAGCAACGACGCCCTGTGATCCAAGGGTTGTGGAAGCGATGCTGCCCTATTTTTTTGAGCAATTTGGGAATCCCCATTCTAGGAACCACGGCTATGGTTGGGCGGCTGAACAAGCTGTGGAAGAAGCCCGTGCCAAAATCGCCAAAGCCATCCATGCTGACCCGCGGGAAATCATCTTCACCTCCGGCGCCACTGAAGCAAACAACCTCGCCCTTAAAGGGGTTGCGCGCTATCTTTACCCTGGAAAAAACCACATTATCACCTGCGTGACAGAGCATAAATGTGTGTTGGATAGCTGTCGACATTTGGAACAAGAAGGCTTTGAGGTTACGTATCTGCCAGTCAAGCCAAATGGTTTGGTTGATTTGGACCAGTTAACTAAAGCCATTAAAGACACCACCGCTTTGGTTTCAATTATGGCAGTAAACAACGAGATTGGGGTGATCCAGCCCCTTGTGGAAATTGGGAAAATTTGCAAGGAAAAAGGCGTTTATTTTCATACGGATGCCGCCCAGGCTTTGGGCCGCATTGCCTTAGATGTCAACGCCATGCACATCAGCTTAATGAGCCTGTCTTCCCACAAGGTGTATGGCCCCAAGGGTATTGGCGCGCTTTATGTCAGGCGAAAACCCAGGATACGCCTTCAAGCGCTCATCCACGGAGGTGGACAAGAGCGCGGTATGCGCTCTGGAACCCTTCCGACGCCGCTGTGCGTTGGATTTGGCGCTGCATGCCAGCTGGCAGAAGCAGAGCGGGTGCGGGAATGGGCTCGCCTGACGGAATTGAAGGACACTTTTCTAGGGCAAATTCATCAGCACCTTCCTGAAGTTTATCTGAATGGAGACGCCCAGCAACGCATCCCCGGGAATTTAAATCTTAGCTTTGCTTATGTGGAAGGGGAAGGCTTGATGATGGGCATCAAAAAGCTGGCGGTTTCCTCGGGATCGGCTTGCACATCCGCTTCCTTAGAGGCTTCTTATGTGTTAAGGGCCCTGGGCGTCGAAGAAGCCCTGGCCCACACGTCCTTACGGCTTGGCTTTGGGCGCTTCACAACGGAAGAAGAGGTGAAACTTGCGGCAGCAGAGATTATCGCTGCAGTCCAACGCTTGCGAGACATGAGCCCTTTATGGGAGATGGCCCAAGAGGGCATAGATTTAAACACGTTAAAGTGGGTTTCCCATTAATTTTAAAAAAGGATAAAAAAAACAATGGCTTACAGTGAAAAAGTAATCGATCATTACGAAAACCCTCGCAACGTAGGGGGACTCGACAAAACGGATCCCAACGTAGGCACAGGCCTGGTGGGGGCACCAGCTTGCGGCGATGTTATGAAATTGCAGATCAAGGTTTCTGAAGAAGGCGTGATCGAAGAAGCTGTTTTCAAGACTTTCGGCTGTGGGTCTGCCATTGCTTCCAGCTCGCTGGTGACCGAGTGGATCAAAGGCAAGACCCTAAGCGAAGCGTTGACCCTTCAGAATAAGGACATCGCGGAACATCTGGCTCTTCCTCCCGTTAAACTACATTGCTCCGTATTGGCCGAAGATGCGATCAAGGCTGCTATTCAGGATTATCAACGTAAGCGTGTTTAGAGACTAAGCCCATGATATATTCACGCGTTTTTTGGGGGGCTTCTTTTATAAGATCATTCATGCCACCACTTATCTTGGGGTAGTTCATAATTTTTTCCCAAGCAAGATTTTTATAATTACCGTTCCATCTTAAATAGGGTACGCACGCGACAAAAGCATCCTGAATGTTTTCCGGGATAATCACGCCAGCTTCACAAAGCTTTTCAACGCTTTTAACGGCTCTATATCCAACACATGCATAATCCCCATTAATCCCCGTTTCAAGGCTACGTTGAAGGCTTTGTAAAGCGTTTTCAATTATCTCAAGAACAAACGGATCATCCATAGGGAAAGGGTATTTTCCACCTAAAAAGGTTTTATTTGAATCGGCAATAGATGGAAAAAACCTTATAATTACATAATATAATGGGTTATCCAAGAAATTATGATTATTTTTAAAATCCTTAATAAGCGCCTCTTTTAAAAGGGGACGAAAAAATTCATGCGCAGATGTATTCGAGAAAATAGAATTTAATGCATAGAGAACCATCTCCTCCTCATTGAATCTGCGAAGCACATCGTCCCACGAGATGGCCAGCATAACATTTCGAGCGAAATTTTTAAGAAAATCTTGAAAACTCTCCTGGGTTTCCAGTTTTTGTAAATTTTCAAGCCAAGCTAATCTTTCAGTATTACCTTGGGAGAGATTTTTTTCCATCAACGCGTAGAAAAAGGTATTTTCTCCCTTGGCACGTGAAGGGGCCAGCAGGGCAGAGAAAAGATCTTCCTGATCCAGGAATTTTTCTTTGTCAAAACTTGCGCAGATTGCTGATTTTTTTTGAGGAAGAACCAATGTTTCGATCTCGGTATGGCCTCCTGTTGCAGAAGCTTCAAAACGAAACTGTTCTTCTGCTGCTTCATTCAAAACGGTTACGTTGAGAGAACCTGTCAACCCTTCAGGCTTCTGTTTGATATTGTCAAAGCTGATCTTACTGGTAGCGTGAGGATTCAGGGTTTTAAAAATTTTTTCAAAAGCATCTTCAAGCCAGCTTTTTGCGTTGTCTAGCCCTTCTTGTGGCACTCCCAAACCAAGGTTTAAGAGCTTTTCAAATACGCGAATGAGGTTATCCCAATAGCAATCTATCTCATAATGTTTTTGACAGTAAACAACTTTTTCCCCAAGATCCCCCACAACGGTGTTCCATGCATCTCGTAAGTTTTGAGAGCCATTATTTGCAAAATGAATGGGTTGGGATGCGTCGTAAAAATTTTTTAAATTTTCATAATAAGGCGTTGATTGAACGTCAGCTGGTAGGCGTGAAAGGTCAAATGTTTGGGTTTTTGGATTAAAAAGAAAAAAATTAAAGAGGTGGCGCAGCGTCGCTTCTGCACAATCTGGGAACGTTATCGCTTCAGTGAGATTTTTTTCACGATTGTAGGGATGGGAGGGCGCATTGCCGATGGGGTACTCTGCATTGGTATAGGGAAAATTTTGATTAAACGCATCCTTGTAATGATGCGCAAACAGATCACTGACGGTGAGAGGTTCTTTAGAGAAGATAGCGCCTCCTAACCCGTCCTTGGTTAAAGGTTGGAGGAGCTCTTCAGATACGAAACCAAGGCTACAAAGAAGCGCTTGAAGATCTTCTAAATCGTTAAAACGTTGCTGCAAAAAAGCAGTAATGAGAATTTCTGTAAGACCCGAGGGAAATAATTCACCCTCCAAATGAATGGATTCTTGGATGGAATTCAAAAGATCTCTTGCTAAACGCTTGGCGCTTTTTGCGCTTATTTCCAAGCCGAAGGTCTCAATGATTTCGATCTTCCACGGGTTAATTTTTGTTTTATCCAATTTTAGAAGCTCTCCGCCATTTCGGACTGCGTTGGTAAATTTAAAAAGCTTAGCAACCGTTTGGGGAGTCGCATGACGTCCAAAATTTCTATCACCTGATGTGAGAGTATTCAGCATCCCCGTCGGGGAAGGGAAAAGGATCTGAACAAGTTCGCCAAAAGCATTCAAGGGCTTATCGTTTACGTAGCGACGCTTCCCATTTTTATCATAAGAAGGTTTAAGGAGCCCATAAAACCTGAGATTAGGAATCATAACATCCCCCGCCATAACTCCAGCGGCGAGGGTCCTGGCAAAATGCTTGGCGTTTGGGGTGCCTTTATTTTCAAGATATGCCATCCCACCCCAAAGATCTTCCCGCTTTATGGCTGCTTTCCCGACAAAAGATCCAAAAAAAAGACAACTTAAACCCATACTTGTAAGTATTTTTAATTTCATTTTCATTTCATTTAATCCAAAGTTAAAATATGAATAAATGGAGTTATAAATAAAAAATTAACCAATATACAATTTATATGCCTTAATAGGCTCAAAAATATTATTTGGGAAGCCCTTGATCTATAGCCATGGAAACGTTACTTTCCATAGGATTAGGTGAAGACTATTTTTTCTAGGAAAGAACGGCAAAAGTATGGGAATGAATCCCCATTGTTTTCAGCAAATTATCTTGAATCTCCAACAATTTTGGGCGAATCAAGGGTGTGTCATCCTGCAGCCTTATGATTCAGAAATGGGTGCCGGAACGTTCCACCCAGCCACCACCTTGCAGGCCTTAGGCCCCGATCCCTGGCGAGCAGCTTTTGTGCAGCCTTCGCGTCGCCCAGGAGATGGCCGGTATGGCGAAAATCCAAATCGGGTACAGCGCCACCATCAATTCCAGGTGATCCTCAAGCCATCTCCCGCAGATGTGCAACAGCTGACCCTCCAGAGTTTTCAGGCCGTTGGCCTGAATCCAGATTTGCATGACATTCGCTTTGTAGAAGATGATTGGGAAAGCCCAACTTTAGGGGCCGCTGGCCTGGGGTGGGAGGTTTGGTGCGATGGCATGGAAGTTCTTCAGTTCACCTATTTCCAGCAGGTGGGAGGGATTCCATGTAACCCTGTTTGCGCAGAGCTCACCTATGGGTTAGAGCGTTTGGCCATGAATCTTCAAGAGGTTGAGTCTGTGTATCAGCTGGATTGGAATGGAGCACCAGGCTCCCAAAATATGACTTATGGCGATGTGTACCATGAAATGGAAGTGCAATTTTCCCGCTATAATTTTGAGGAGGCAGATCCAGAAATACTCTGGCAAGCCTTTGATGCGTCCGAAAAGGAGTGTTTGGCTTTGGTGGAGAAAAAGCTCCCCCTTCCGGCCTATGACCAATGCATTCACGCAAGCCATTTTTTCAACCTGCTCGACGCCCGTGGGCTTTTAAGCGTCGCCCAGCGCGCCCAGTTTATCGCGCGGGTTCGGCACCTGGCGAAAGGGTGTTTCGAAACGTGGATGGAAGGGAAATCTCTCCGTGGCTGAGTTACTCTTTGAAATTTTTTCCGAAGAAATTCCAGCCCGGATGCAGGCAAGCGCAGCCCTTCGGTGGAAGCTCTTGGCTGAGAAAAAGCTCCAAAAAAAAGAGCTTGCTTTTGAAAAGGTCGAAACCTTTGTAACCCCACGGCGCTTAACGTTGCGCGTTCAAGGGCTCCCCCTTCAGCAACCAACTCGACAAGAAATTCGGAAAGGCCCACGGGTGGATGCTCCACCTGAAGCCATTGAAGGCTTTTTTCGCTCTGTTGGGAAACGCCCTGAAGACTGCACCCAGGAAGCCTTTGGGAAGCAAACCTGCTGGGTTGCATCTCTCACGCTTGTGGGCAAACCCACGGAAGAGCTTATTCCTGATATCTGCGCAGACATGCTTGCATCATTTACGTGGCCAAAATCGATGCGCTGGGGGATGTCGCAACGAAACTGGATCCGCCCGATTCGCAACCTGTTGTGTGTATTTGACCAAAAACCTGTGGCGTGGACCTTTGACCCTGGAGGAGAAGCGCTCCAAACCAATAACCAAACCTATGGTCACCGTTTTTTGAGCCCAGAGCCTTTTACCGTGACGGATTTTAAAAGCTATGCCGACGGTTTAGAAAAAGCGTTTGTGGTGTTGGACGCCAGCAAACGGCGCCAGCGAATCTTACAGGGGTTGGAACGGTTGGTGGAAGAGTTGGGCCTTGCCCTACTTTCAGAAGATCTTGAGCCAGGAGGCCTGCTGGATGAAGTGACAGGCCTTGTGGAATGGCCTGTGGTGTTGAAGGGAAGCATCCGTGAAGGGTTCATGGTTCTGCCACCGGAAGTGCTGATCACCCCGATGCGGGCTCACCAACGTTATTTTGCCTTTAAGGATCCGAGCACAGGGCGGCTGGCGCCTTTTTTTGGAATGGTTGCGAATACCCAAGCCAAGGACGGAAATGCTAAGATCATTTCTGGAAACGAGCGGGTCTTAGAAGCTCGTCTTTCGGATGCCCAATTTTTCTGGACCCAAGATTTAAAAAATCCCCTTGCTGTGTACCAACAGCGCCTAGATACCCGGCAATTTTTTGCGGGCCTTGGAACACTTTACGACAAAACCCTCCGCCTGGAAAAGCTCGCAACCCTACTGGCCCCGGGGAATGAAGATCTGAAACAGGCAGCTTCCCTTTGCAAGGCAGACCTCACCACCCAGATGGTAGGCGAGTTTCCTGAATTGCAAGGCACTATGGGAATGTACTATGCCCTTGAGCAAGGTGTGAAGTCTCAAATTGCCCAAGCCATTCAGGCCCATTATTGGCCCCAGGGAAATGTTCAGATCCCCCTTAAGATGGACGACCTTGCCATAGAATTGGGGATGCTAGATCGCTTGGATACCCTCGTCGGGTTTTTCAAAATTGGGCAGATTCCAACGGGATCTAAAGACCCGCTGGCCCTTCGGCGCGCTGCCTCGGGATTGCTTCAGCTGATCCTTGCTTACCCAAAGCCTTTTCCTTTAGAAGCCCTTATCCATGAAGCGTATGGCCTCTATGGTTCCTGCGCAGGGGCTTCCCTTCCTGATTTTCTTGAAAAGCTGACCGCATTTTTAGAAGATAGGCTGCGCCACTTGTTGAAGGAACAAAACGTCCCCCATGATCTTATAGAAGCAGGTTTAAAACCTCAAAGTAAAGGTGCCTTGGATGCGCTCAAAATTTGCTACGAAAAAATCCTCCATTTATCATCTTTTTTGGAAACAGACCAGGGCATCCAGTTAGTTACAGCCTTCAAGCGGGCTCTTTCCATGGTTCAAACAGAAGAAGTGAAGCACCGCACAGTTTATACATCAACACTGTTTCAGGAAGCTTCTCTTCGAGATGCGGCCGAAAAAGACCTCTGGCATGCTGTCTCACAGGTTCAAGACTTAGTTGCCACAAAGCCTTCCTGGAGTGTGCAACTCCAAGCTCTACAAAGCTTGGTTACACCTATCCAAAGTTTTTTTGAGCATGTAGTTGTAAATGCACCTGATCCAGCGCTGCGAGAAAATCGCTTAGTTTTGCTCGCAATGGTTCGTGAACTCACACGAACACTGGCTGACTTTTCAATGTTGGAGGGATAAGATGACACAATGGGTTTACGGTTTTTCTGAATACCAGATTAAAGATTCTCTTTCTACAAAAGATCTGCTGGGTGGCAAAGGCTCAGGTTTGGTGGAAATGACCCAGCTTGGCCTGCCAGTTCCTCCGGGTTTTATCCTCTCAACCCCTGTGTGCACTTTTTTCTACCAGAACCAAGAGGCCTACCCCGAGGGACTTCAAGATCAAGTTCTGGCAGCATTAAAGCAGATAGAAATCCAAGCAGGAGAGGGGATGGCGTTAGGCAGTGCCGAGAATCCGCTTCTGATTTCTGTGCGTTCCGGCGCCAAGGCCTCCATGCCTGGGATGATGGACACCATCCTCAATTTGGGGCTCAACGACACCACCGTAGAGTGCCTCAAAAAGCTTTCGGGAGATGCTCGCTTTGCCTATGATAGCTATCGTCGTTTTATTCAGATGTACAGCAATGTGGTGCTGGGCCTAAGCCTTCATCCTTTTGAAGAAATTTTGAATCAGTATAAGGCGGTTCGCAAAGTCACCGAAGACCATGAGCTTTGTGCGGAAGATTTGCACGATATCATCGAAGCTTATAAGGCAAAAATTTTCCAGATCAGCGGAAGCTCTTTCCCCCAAGACGTCTACGCACAGCTTTGGGGTGCTATCAAAGCCGTCTTAAGAAGCTGGATGAACCCCCGTGCTATTGCCTATCGCTCTTTTTACCATATTCCAGAAGATTGGGGGACAGCGGTCATTATTCAAGCGATGGTCTTTGGTAACCAAGGCAATGAATCTGCGACGGGGGTTGCCTTCACCCGCCACCCTTCCACAGGGGAAAAGCTTTTTTTCGGAGAATACCTTTTAAATGCTCAAGGGGAAGATGTGGTTGCAGGCATTCGAACCCCTGAACCTTTGACGATCCAACAAAAACGCTCTGAGAAAGAAAAAGCCTTAGAAGAATTGATGCCAGAGGCTTATCAAGAGCTCGCCCAACTGAAAGATACGCTAGAAAAACACTATCGGGATATGCAGGATATTGAGTTTACCATTCAAAAAGGAAAATTGTGGTTGCTGCAGACACGCAATGGAAAGCGCACCGCGCCCGCATCTTTAAGAATAGTCTTAAGCCTGGTTGAAGAGGGCCTTATCACCCAAGAGGAAGCGCTGTGTCGAGTGGAGCCCCTGGGGCTTAACCAATTGCTGCACCCTCAGCTTGCGCCCTCTCAAACTTTAAATTTACTTGGTAAAGGGCTCCCCGCTTCTCCGGGGGCTGCCGTTGGGCGCGTTGTTTTCACGGCTAATGCATGCGCGGCTTTGGCTGAACAGGGAGAGCCGGTGATCTTGGTGAGGGAAGAAACCAGCCCTGAGGATATCCATGGCATGACGGTGGCCCAAGGCATCTTAACAGCCCGGGGAGGTATGACAAGCCACGCAGCCGTGGTTGCAAGGGGGATGGGACGTCCGTGCATTGTGGGGGCAGAGAATCTCCATATTGATTTTTCAAACCAAACTTTCAGTTTTAATGGCTTCAAGCTTAAAGCTGGAGATACGCTAACCTTCAACGGCTCAACGGGCGAGGTCTTCCAAGGAGAAGGGCGTTTAGAAAAGCCTGAGCTGAGCTCAGGAGATTTCAGCGCTTTCATGCAATGGGCCGATGGAACCAGGCGTTTGCGTGTGCGTGCCAATGCTGAGACGCCCCAAGACATTACCACGGCGCTTCATTTTGGTGCAGAGGGGATCGGCTTGTGCCGAACAGAGCATATGTTTTTCGAGGCAAGCCGTATCCTTGCCGTGCGAGAGATGATCTTGGCAGAAAGTCCTGAAGAGCGAAAGCGGTCGCTCCAGAAGATTCTCCCCATGCAGCGAGAAGATTTCCAAGGACTCTTCAGGTTGATGGGAGAGCTTCCCATCACCGTTCGGTTGCTTGACCCCCCTTTGCATGAGTTTCTCCCCCGCAGCGAAGGCGAGCTGGAACAGCTGGCAAGATCCCTTCAAAAATCCACCACCGTGGTACGGCAACGGGTGAGCGAGCTCCAAGAAGCGAACCCCATGTTGGGACACAGAGGGTGCCGCTTGGGCATTACTTCCCCTGAGATTTATGAGATGCAGGTTCAGGCCTTGTTGGAAGCAAGCCTTGCTACCATTCAACAAACAGGACTCCCCTTAAATTTAGAAATTATGATGCCCCTGGTAGCTTTAACCGGAGAACTCCGTTTCTTGCGAGAGCGTATAGAGGCTGTTGCCCAGCGGGTTAGAGCAACAACCCAACTACCTTTAACCTATAGCTTGGGAACGATGATTGAGCTGCCACGAGCGGCTCTTAAAGCGGATAAAATTGCGATGCTTGCGGATTTTATTAGCTTTGGAACCAATGATCTAACCCAAACAACGTTTGGTCTTTCCCGGGATGATGCCGCATCTTTCCTAGAAGTGTATCGTCAGAAAGGCATTTTAGATCGCGATCCTTTCGTTTCCTTGGACCAATCAGGTGTGGGAGAGCTCATCGCCTTGGCTGTGCAAAAAGCGCGTGCCGCAAAGCCAAATATTAAGCTGGGTATTTGTGGAGAGCATGGTGGAGACCCCAAATCAATTGCCTATTTTGAAGAAATTAAACTTGATTATATTTCTTGCTCGCCCTATAGATTACCTATCGCTCGCCTTGCCGCAGCCCAAGCAGCAGTTTGCAAATTGAGCTGATTTTTTTTCTGTGAAAACAATAAGGAGAGCCACAGATGTCCGCTGTCGTTTTTGACATAACGTTAAGGGAAAAGCTTATTGAAAGTGCTCAAGAGGCTTTAGGAAAGTCTTATGCACCCTATTCGAAATTTCGGGTCGGCGCCGCTGTTTTAACGGAAGCTGGGCATATTTTTACAGGGGCAAATGTTGAAAACATTTCCTATGGCCTAACCATCTGTGCAGAACGTGTCGCCATTATGAACGCTGTCGCCAACGAGGGGCCCAGGATGCGTGTCAAGGCAATAGCGGTTGCCTCTGCAGCCCAGATTCCCGTTAGCCCATGTGGGGCATGCCGTCAAGTTATTCAAGAATTCGGCTATGATTCCCAAGTGATCTATCGCTCTTACAACGGGTTCATCGATGTTCCTTTAGCGGAATTGCTTCCCGGGCCTTTTGATGAGATCGCAGCAACTCAAGAAAACGGCGATGTAAGCTCCATCCAAGTTGCGCGGTAAGGCTGATAAAAAGCGTTTGTTCCTTCCAGGATAAAAGCCTCTTGCGTTGCTTCAGCTTCAAAGAAAGCCTCTAAGCGAATCAGAGCCAAGCACCTGCTCTTTGGGCTTTTTTCAAGAAGCTTGACGCCGCTACGGATCTCACCGACGGGTGCCCCCTTATACATGAGCTTGGCTCCAAACGGTGGCAGCTCCCCTTCGCCTTCCACAGTCAAAAGCCTTTTACGGACGAGGCCCTGGTGGTGGGTTCGTGCTGTCAGCTCTTGCCCCAGGTAACACCCCTTTTGCCAAGAAATAGCCCCCAACTCCCCAAAGCCGCACTCTAAGGGAATAGACCTCCCAGGTATCAAATCACGGTGGTGATCCGGAATCCCCAGCTCCAGGCGCAGGGCATCATAGTGCGCAAAAGGCACTTGGGCCAAAGCAACACCCAAAGCTTCTTGGAGCATATTTTGCGGTAAAGCGCCGGAGGAAGCCTCCATCAACGCCTTCCACCCCAGGGATTCACAGCGAGGATCTCTGTAAAAAGCAAACCTCACCCTCTTTTCCTGCCCCCATATAGCATTGCCTCGAGCAGCAGGAAACCCAGGTGGAAGGGCCTGTAGGGGAGTAAAAGCCCCAATCGCAACGCTTTGGTAAGCGCCACTCACATCAAGAAGCGTAACGTCTGACCTCAGACGATACAGCATCAAACGTTGCAGCAATTCTGGGATATGGGAGCGATCCAGCACCAGATCTAAGCTCTTCTGCTCAATATTTTCCAGAATCAAAAAATCGTTCAGGTAGCGCCCCTGGGGGGTCAAGAAAGCGCCGTAACAAACCTGCTCTGGCGTAACCTTTCGGACATCTTGGGTGATGAGCCCTTGAAGAAAGGTGTGGCGGTCTTCCCCTTGAAGGCGAAGCACCCCATGTTGGGGAAGGGATGTGATCCAAAAAGACATGGCGCGGAGAAAACTTCCCGTTTTTTTTATATGAAAAAATAGGCCTACTTGCGAAAAAGAAATTTCATCACAAGGATACTAGCGGCCAACAAAAGTGTTAAGACGTTTGAGAAAACAATGGAGATGGCGCCCTTGGAAAATCCGTAAAGAATCCACAAAACAACGCCCGAGCAAAAGATGAAGTACATCGCCAGGGACACATCTTCCGCTGAACGCGTCTTCCAGATCCGCAGCACCTGGGGCACGAAAGAAAACGTCGTGCAGGCCCCCGCGACAAAACCAAGCAATTCTAAGCCAGACAACACTTCAACCACACCCTCACATTATGCCTCATTAAACTGACAATTAACCCAAACCTGCTGTACATCATCATTATCTTCCAGCAAATTGAGAAATTTTTCAAGGGTCTCCAACGCATCTGAGGGAACTTCTGCAAACATTTTAGGAAACCAAGCAATTTTCCCCTCCACGGGCTCCCCTAAGCTTTTTTCCAGCGCCGCTCGAAGGGTTGCAAAATTCTCGAAAGAGGAGAAAACATCGTGCCCTTCATCGGTGGTTTCCACATCGTCGGCCCCTGCTTCTAAGGAAATTTCGAAAACCTTTTCCCCATCAATGGAGAGGGGGTAACGCAAAAAACCTTGGCGATCAAACAGGAAGCTGACGCTGTTCACCTCCCCCAAAGAGCCCCCAAATTTCTGAAACGCAGACCGCACCTCTGCCGCCGTACGGTTTCGATTATCGGTTAAAGCTTCCACAATCACTGCAACCCCGCCAGGGCCATAGCCCTCATAACGAACTTCTTGATAGTCTGCGAGGTCTTCTCCACCCACCCCTTTTTTAATGGCGCGCTCAATGTTTTCCTTTGGCATGTTGGAGGATCTTGCGTTGAGGAGGGCCGCCCGCAAGCGCGCATTCATCTCCGGGTCATCCCCGCCTAGTTTGGCCGAAACGGTCAGCTCTCGGCCCATTTTCGCGAATAATTTCGCCCGTTTGGCGTCTTGGGCGCCCTTACGATACATGATATTCTTAAATTGCGAATGACCTGCCATGATTCCCTCTCGTGAAGTTCATTTTGGAGGTCATTCTACAAAAAAGAAGGGCCCTTGGCTATGGGGTTTTAGGGCTTGATCAGTCCCATTCTTCAGAGCTCTCAGACTCACCTACGTCTTTGTTTGCGCCATCAATTGCTTTTCTTCTGGCGTCCATTTGCTCAGATAATATCTCCGCAGGGGTTTTTTCCGTAGGTTTTGGTGCTGGCATCTTTCTGTCTGTCGTAGGCTTCAGCTTTACGTCTGTCGGTCGAACTGCACTTCCAGGAGAGCTTGGCTTTGCTGGTGCCGCATTTCTAGGGGGAGTCGGAGGCGGTGCCACGGTTGGCAGCGGTGGAGGTGGTGCCACGGTTGGCGGCTTTGGAAAGCTCGACATCGGTGGCACATTCGTAAGCGGCGGTGGTAAGGATGGTGTTGCAGGAAGTGGCGGTGTTACAGGCCTAGTGGGCAACGGCGGCGGCGGTGCCACGGTTGGCGGCGGCTTTACGGTAACAGTCGGTGCTTGGGGCTGGGGAACCGGTTTAGCGGCCTTGAGCTTGGCATCATAGACCTTCAGCTTAGCCAGCCAGGTTTTGGCAAAAGCTTCATCTTTTCCATACCGTTTCATAAACCATGAAACCCAATCTGCCTCTTTGAAGCGCTTTCCCCCTTGGGTTGAGACATATGCTATCGAATCCTGGTGGAGGATTTTCAGCTTCTCTTCTTCAGAAAGGATCTTTTTAGCAACGGGGCCTTGAGAAAGAGGCACTGCATAGGAAGGTGGCTCTGAAGCCCTGCGCTCCCCCGCAGTCGAGGTTATCTTTTTCCCTTGGTTGACCCCAACGCTGCCCACTCCAGCTTGAGCCGCTGTTGAAAAAATTGAAGCCAAAACCAGGACGCCTCCTGGCCAAACTAGGATCTGTTTCATCTTGAATACTCCTCTTGTGTTAAACCCCTTGGATCACTGCGCAAAAAGATCTTCTGGCGCTGGCTGCTTCTTCTCTGGCTGTTCCGGCGCTTGCCGCGGCTGGAAATATGCCTGAAGCTTTCTGGCGCCACCATCTTGCTGCCGGTAATCGTCCAAATCATGTATACCCTCATCAGGTTGCCATGGCCAAAAACCTAGCAGAAACTCCTGGATATACTCTGGGACATGCGTGAGGTTCAGCTGCGTTTTATCCAAACGTTCCATCTGCTTCCACAGCGCAGCAGCACCCTCACGCGTTTCCAGGTTTACGTTGGAGCCTCCAGCCCACCTCAGCAGCTCCTGGAATTTGTCGGACTGCTCCTTAGTCAGCTTTGCAAATGCTTGTATTACAGCTTGGTGTCGCTGTTTCTTTTTCTGTTGTAAAGCTTCCAGCTTGTCCAGCCAGATTTTGGCCAAGGCTTCATCTTTTTTGTACCGTTGCATAAACCATGAAATCAGATCTTCCTTTGTCGGGATTTTTCCACCTTGGGCTTGGAGGTATGCCGTCGCATCCTTGTCGAGGATTTGCAGTTTTTCCTCGTCGGAAAAGATCTTTCCAGCAACAGGGTGCTGAGGAACCTGGGAAGGAAGCCCTGAGCCATCAGAGCCTGCTGCCAGGGAAGGTGTTGAAAAAATTGAAGCCAAGGCCAGGGCACTTCCTGACCAAACTAAAATCTGTTTCATGTGAGTCTTCCTCTTGTGTTAAACCCATTTGTCATTCCCGCTTGCGCGGGGATGACAGAAAAATGTTGAAATCCCTGCTCTTCGCTTAAGGGTAGGTGTCCCCAAAAAAGAGAGGGAGAAGCGGGATGCGCCGGAATACCTCCCCCACCTCTCTCCTCTTCCACAACCCGGGGGAAAATCTTAACGCCCTCCTTCCCCAGGTTAGGAGAGGGTGGTAGGCTTATTGCGGCGGTTCATCAACAAAGAGAGTAGACTTTTTATCTTTCTTTTCCTGAGACTCTTCATCTTTCTTAGATGAAGCGTCACCCTTATTTTTGCTTCCTTGAGCGTTGCGGTACCGTTCCATAGCTTCCTGTTGCGCTTTTATTTGCCTTGCCATGATTTCCTGCACCGAGGGCTTTGAGGGTGGAGTTGTCGTTGTTGATTTCCCCTTTTCTTTTACTTGAGACTCTTCTTCTTGTGTCTCCGTTGTGGATTTTTCCTCTTTTTTTACCTGAGGCTTTTCTTCTTGTGTCGGCGGTATGGATTTTTCCTTTTCTTTTATTTGAGGCGGGTTTTCATCTCCCTGATTATCCTTCTTCACATCAGTATTGATTTTTTGAGCGTCGTGGTACCGTTGCATAGCAGCCTTTTGCGCCTCTATTTGCTTTTCCATGATTTCCTGCACCGAGGGCTTTGAGGGTGGAGTCGTCGGTGTGGTTGCCTTAGTTTTTTTGTTTACCTGAGGTTGTACTTCTTCTGTTTCCTCTTCATCGGACTCATTTTCACTGGAAGATTCTTCCTCTTGCGGTGCTACACCTTTAAGGTAAGCATTTAAAGCATTTACACCGTCCCCAGCAATCTTTTTCTTTCTTTCTTTCTCGAAAAAATAGTCCTGCATTTTTTTTGCCCGATCTGCATCATCTTTAGCATAGTCACGATCTATCAAGATCTTTAGAAAATCCTTATTAGACAAACTGCCATGCCCGAGTGCATCTAATAGCTTTTTAAAATCTTCTAGTGTCTTGTTTTGATTGTCACCCTCTTCATATACCTTTTTACCCTCTTCTAGCTTCTGCTCCTCCGGCATCTCCTTCCACATCGCGGCAAAACCGGAGGAAAGAGCTGTGGTGGTTGCAAGAACCGTTAAGAAAGCCTTAATTTTATTCGTCTGTTTCATTTTTAGAAGATCTCCCTGTTTATTTTGTATTATTTTTTCTTACTTTATCAAAAGCCTAGCACAACTTGCTGAAAAGGCAATATTTTTTATTTATGGGAAATTTTTAATAAATTTATCTCAAATTTTAAAGAGATGTTTTCATCTGAAAGGCCTTGCCATGCTTGGGGTGCTAAGGCAAAAACCCCCCTTGCGAATCCTTAGGAATCAGCGTAAATTGGAAAGCGTCTTTTGGAAGAAAAGACAACCCTTGCAAAAAGATTACGCGCCGCGGGTATGGATATGGGTGAAGTGTGCGAAGTAACGGGTTTGCCTCAAGAAATTGTGGAGAGGTTGGGTGTTGTAGAGGCCCCCATGCTCCCGATGCTTTTGGGATGAACCACCTTAAACCGCACACGCTAAAGGAGACATCATTTTTCCATGCTCACCGATTCTTCCTGTGTTTTGATCCAAGACACGGCTGCTTTGCACCATTTTTGTGAAAATCTTGTCTTCGAGCCCAGCGGCCCGCGCTTTCTGACGATTGACACAGAATTCATCCGGGAACGCACCTATTATCCCATTCTCTGCCTAATCCAGGTGGCCGATGCCGAAAAAGCCGTTGCCATTGATCCGCTTTCCGCGGCGCTTGATCTCACGGCTTTCTGGGAGCTGATCTACCGCCAGGATATCTTGAAGGTTTTTCATGCCTGTCGCCAGGATGTTGAAATTTTCAGGCACCTCACAGGGAACATCCCAGAACCCTTGTTTGATACCCAAATAGCCGCCATGGTGTGTGGCTTTGGAGAATCTGTTTCTTACGAAACCCTCGTGAAAGACCTTTTGAAGCATGACCTTGATAAGACCGCGCGCTTTTCAGATTGGTCCTCTCGCCCCCTTCGGAAAGAGCAGCTGACCTATGCCCTGGGGGATGTCACCCACCTGCGCCGGTTGTATCACTGGTTTGCCAAAACCCTTCAAAAAAATCAGCGCCAAGATTGGCTGGGGGATGAAATGGCGACGCTTTTAAAGCCAGAAGCCTATGAGCCCAATCTGGAAGAGCTTTGGAAACGCATCAAAAACAGGCAGGTTCAATCCCTCAATGGGCCCTCCCTGACGCTTTTGAAAGAGCTCAGCATTTGGCGGGAAACCCTCGCCCAACAGCTTGATCTCCCCCGTCGCCATGTCTTGAAAGATGACCTGTTGGTGGAATTGGCCATTTTGAAGCCAACCTGTTTGGAAGATTTAGATCGCCTGCGGGACCCCCACGGAAAAGCCGCCCTTAGCTCCCTCCCTTTTGAGGAGCTTTTTGAGAAAATTGAGCAGCTTCAGCAGGCTCCAGCGGCATCCCTTGCAAAACCCTCCAAACCAAAAGTTTCTTCTCAGCACGCCCTTTTCTTAGAATTTCTGAAACTGCTCCTCAAATTGTGCGCCGATGAGGCAGGCGTTGCGCCCAAATTAATCGCGAGTCCCCAAGATTTACTTCGGATTATTCGCGAAGAAAAGCCGGATATTCCCGCCCTTGAAGGATGGCGGTATGAGCTCTTCGGTCAAGAAGCCTTGGCGTTTAAAGCAGGAAAAAAAGCCTTCGCCTACATCAAAGGAGAGCTTTGCAGGTATAGCCTTGGGGATGGGCCAGCGCCTAAAAGCTAGCCCATAAAAGGAAGTTTCGACAAGAGGTCTAATACATGGTGATAGATCTGGGTAAGCACCTCAAGGTCTTTTAAAGCAACCCGCTCATCCACTTGGTGGATGGTGTCTTCGGGAAGGCCGAGCTCAATGACAGGGGCTAAAGCCGTGAGGAAGCGTCCATCGGAGGTGCCTCCTGACGTGCTTAAAATAGGCTTTGCCCCCACAACTTGCTCAACAGCTTGGGAGACCAGCGCGATGGGCTTTTCAGCTTGGGTTAAGAAGGCGCAGCCATGATTAGTAAGCTGTAGCGTATGGTTCTCTCCGCGGTGTTGACAGATCTCTTTAATTTTTTGGGACAAAAGCTCAGGCCGTTGCTCTGTATTAAAGCGAACTCCAAACCGGGCCTGGGCCCAGGCAGGGATGATGTTGCTGACAGGGTTGCCCACATCGATGGAGGTTACCTCCAAGCGGGAAGGCTCAAAAAAGGACGTGCCTTTATCCAAGGGAAGAGCTAGGAGGTCTTGCAAGCAGGCCAAAAGCCTTGGGATGGGGTTGTCTGCCAAGTGGGGATAGGCAATGTGCCCTTGCTTTCCGTGGTAGGCCACACACCCTGTAAGGCTGCCCCGCCTGCCAACTTTAATTTCCTTCCCAACATGGCCAAGCCCCGTGGGTTCTCCAATCAAAAACAGATCTGGGATGTGCTGATTTTCCCGCAACCATGGTATCAAACGTTGAATCCCATCAACAGCAGGGCCTTCTTCATCACTTGTCAGCAAGAGGCTGATGGACCCTTGGAAAGACGCTGTTTGATCTAAAAAAGCGATGGCTGCCGCAAGAAAGCAGGCAATGGCCCCTTTCATATCGGCCGCGCCGCGCCCCCATAGGTGCTGATCTTGGATGACGCCAGCGAAAGGGGGGACAGACCATGCCGCTTCATCTCCAACCGGCACAACATCAACATGCCCCACAAAGCATAGGTGAGGGCCGTAGGCGCCAATCCTTGCAAACAAGTTATCCACATCTCCAAAGAGATGGCGGGTGGTTTGAAAACCCCTGGGTTTTAAGATCCTTTCAATGAAATTGAGCGTCCCAGCTTCTTGCGGGGTTACAGAGGGACACTGAATGAGGGCTTGGGCGATGGAGATTGCTGAAGAAAGCATAAGCTGCTGGCGTCTTAAAGTGTAGATTTTGAGTTGATTCCCTTATCTATCAGAAATCACCCAAAGGCGCAACAGCTAAAAGACTTTATGCGTGATCTAAAATATCGTGCCGCCGGTGCGACGCCATCATAGAAAATTCTAATCTTTTAACGACAGTATTTAGAATTCCGCTAATAAATTATTCAATAGTCTAAAATTTAATTTTTTTTAATTATTTTCAAATAAAAATTTAATAAAAATAAGAATACATTAAATTAAAAATGAAAGTATATTTATTGTGATTAAATATTTTATGATATCGACTTTATTTGTTTCTTCTTTAACTTTTGCAATACCTGATTCTATGCCTGAATCTGAAGGAGAGCAGATAGAAAAAATGTGGGATAAACATGCTGGAGATAAAAATTTTTTAAACTTAATAGATGCGCAAGAATACATACTTACAACAGAAGAAATGATAGAATTAGGAAAAAATATTGCTCTGTAGAGCTTCGTAAAATACGAAAATCAAACATAGAGGAAAAAACAACAGAACTTTTGAAAAAACGTATAGAAATCGCTCCAACGCCCCTGTTTTTAAAAGATATGTGCGATTTGGTGACGCCTATAGATTTTTCAGATAAGAGCATTTTTAAAATGCCTGGAAAAGCTTCCCTTGAAAAAGTAGTTCAGGGTTTAATGCCAGAAAAATTTTTCGAAAATTCTGGATTAGTTGCAAGGTTAGGAAAACTCAAAACAGTGCGTGGAATTGACATGGCGGTTGGCTTAGCCATTTCTACATTCAGGAAAAATTTGATATCTGAACGCAATATTTCTGAGGATAAAATAGATTTTGAACCAGATCTAAAGGGCGCACGAATAATGCGTAATCAGTTGGTTTTTGCAATTATGGATAGCAGCGAGATCCATCTGAAGCGTTAGCCATACCCCAAGTTATAAGATATCTGCCAAGGCATGGGTTGCGGAGCCGGGGGCAAGGGCCTTCCCTTGGGTTTGGGAAAAAGCCCATCCGGTAAAAATCAAAAGCTGAAACGTGGCTGGAATGGCGCCTGGCTTCCCATAGGTTTCTTGATAATAGGTTTGGGCGACTTCAAACAAATGGCGGTTGCAGGGGTTGCGAGATCGTGCGTTTAGCACATTCGTTTCCCCCATCCGGCGCAGGTGTTGGAGCAGGGCTTGCACGTTGGGGTAGAAAAAAGTCCAGGTTTCTTGGTCTAACACAGGAAGCGTGAAGCCAGCTTGCCGCATAAGGGGGGGGCCGTCTTCCAGGGTGATCATAGGGATAACCCGAGGGGAAACCCCTCCGTCTAGGTAAAGCTCTGCTTGATATAGGCTTTGCCGAAGCTCCTTCAGGCTCTCCCCCCCCCACAATGCCATCACGAAAAAGCCATCAGGTTGTAAGAGCTGTCGCACCTGTTGCAAATGCTGCGGAAGATAGTTAATCCAGTGGGCGCCTAGAACATTTAAAATACAATCAAAGGTTCCTGGAGCATGAGGTGATAAATCCAGCTGTTTTTCAGATTCTTGTGAAGAAAATGTATCCAATTGGGCCAACGGATAGAGGTCTTTCAAAAAGGGCGTCATACGCCCGGTATGAAAAGGGGTTAAGTCCAGCACCCGAGAAAAAGACCTTCGGATATCTTGGAGGCGCTCAAAAACCCTGCAGGCCACTTCATCAAATAGCCAAGGGGAAAAATGAGATTGGGCTTTTAAGCGGTTACGCATCAGCGCATGGGAGTCAAAAAGAAGGTTTTCCATGGGGTATAAACGCGTGGGCCTTGCTGATGTTTAGACCCACAGGATCATAGAGCAAAAAAAAGCCCCTATAAAGAAAATTTTTCTCGATATTGCGTCGTCACGAGCTCTTGAGCCAAAGCGCAGCGTTGCAAAGGCCTAGTGTCATGGACGACAGCCCAGACAAACAAGGGCCCCATGCCTGATCTTCAGTTGGCTTTGCAGTTGGATAGAGCAGATTCCAGAAAAACTCCTTTTTTTGACGGATATTTCGCCTCACCCTAATATAAAAAAACTTTTGACGTCATTGTTTAGAGGCATTATAATTCTTTTTTTGTTGGCTCACACCATAAGAGCTGCTATATTTCCCCTGAGTGAAAAAGCCGGAGTAGCTCAGCTGGTAGAGCAACTGATTCGTAATCAGTAGGTCGGGTGTTCGATTCACCTCTTCGGCACCAGGGCTTCTTTTGGGTTTTGAAGTTTTCCATAATCTCGAACAATGAATCCGGAAGCGCAAAAAATTCGTTTGCGAGAACATGTCGACATTCAATTTAAAAAGTGACCAAATAATCTCTTCCTCATAAAAGGAGAAGAGAATGTGCGATTTAAGAAACGATCCGCAGGGGAAAATCAAGGATAGCCTTGCCTGGTAAAAAATCAGCCCCTGGAAGAACCGTTCTATCATGACGTGTATTCACAATTTTTAAGGGATCAAAAAATTGTCCTTCCCGTTTTCTCTTCCCCGCGCTTTTTCTTCCTGTCATTCCCGCGGCGGCGGGAATCTACCTGGAACCTCTCCTGAAGCGTCATGTTTTTAGGGTTTTCCTGGATCCCCGCCGCCGCGGGGATGACAAAGCGAGGCGAGGGTGACAAAGGAGGGTTTAAAATCTTGGAGACCGTATCTTTAAACTCCCTGTTCTCAGCATGCATAAAACGGTGCAGAAGCCTCGTCACATCGCTTACAGAGTTTGTCGGTGCTTTGGGCTACTTCGGGCAACACCTTCCAACAACGGAGACATTTTTCGCCGGGAGCCACGCTAACACTCACCCCCACACCTTCAATTTCACAAAGCTGGTACACATCCGTGGGGATGGTTTCAGTCCATACCAAATTCGCCTCAGAGGTCAAGTAAAATTCTGCAAAATCAAGATGTTTGAGAGCAGGTTGATAGTCAGGGTGGATATAAACTGTGACGGAAGCTTGAAGGCTAGATCCTATTTGTTTGCTCGCTCTGGCCAGCTCCAGTGCGCCAGTTACCGCCTGACGAAGGTGGCGCAGCATGTGATAAGTTTCGCCGAGGGAAGGCTGCAACCACACATCCGGCAAAGCTGGAAACGCCTCCAGATGAACACTGACTTCAGGGCCTTTAAAAGCCTGCCAAGCTTCTTCTGTCGTGAAGGGAAGCAACGGGGCAAGCCATTGGCAGAGGCATTCCAAAACCTTGAGCATAACGGTACGGGCAGCGCGACGCTTCAACGTCGAGGCAGCGTCACAATAAAGGCTATCTTTGCGTAAATCTAAGTAAAAAGCCGACAAATCTACCGCACAAAAATGATGAATTTCTCGGAAAACAGATTGGAACCGATAACTCTCATAAGCCTTACGCAATTCAATATCTAGAGATTTAAGGCGATGGCAAATAAACTGCTCCAGCTCTGGCATTTCTCCAAAGGGAATTGTTTCTTCTTCCGAAAATCCATCTATAGCCCCCAACAGATAGCGCAATGTATTGCGCAGGCGGCGATAAAGATCTTGAAGGTGCTTCAAGATATCAGGGCCAATACGCATGTCCTCTTGGCTGTCCACGGAAACCACCCACAGGCGCAACAGGTCTGCCCCAAGCTCATCTGTTAATTGTTTAGGAGAGGTTGCATTGCCCGCAGATTTTGACATCTTGTGGCCCTGGTCATTCACCACAAACCCATGGGTGACAACGCTCTGGTAGGGCGCTTGACCATCGAGGGCGCAAGCCGTCAACAAAGAAGATTGAAACCACCCGCGGTGCTGGTCAGACCCCTCCAGGTAAAGAGAAGCCGGCCACTGGAGCTCTGGCCTGTCCCGCAAAACAAAGGCATGGGTGACGCCAGAATCAAACCACACATCCAGAATATCGGTCACTTTTTCATAATCTTGAGGATTATGAAAAGGCTCCAAAAAACGCTGAATGTCCAACGTAAACCAGGCTTCGGTTCCTTCTTGCTGGATAACCTCAAGGATGCGTTGGTTGACCCGGGAGTCTTGGAGCAAGGTTTGGGTTTGCTTATGCACAAATAACGTGAGGGGGACCCCCCAAGCCCGCTGGCGAGATAAGCACCAATCGGGCCGCCCTTCCACCATGGCCTTAATCCGATTTTTGGCCTGAGGAGGGTACCATGCCACCGCTTCAATGGCTTTCAGAGCCTTCTCCCGAAGCTTTCCTTCTCCATCCATGGATACAAACCATTGGGACGTCGTGCGGTAAATGAGGGGTGTCTTAGAACGCCAGGAATGAGGATAACTATGACGCAGCGGTTTCTCTGACACAAGGGTTCCTACAGCTTTCAAAGCTTCAATCACCAAAGGGTTTGCTTTATAAACATGCGTCCCCCCCACAATGGGAAGCGCGTCCACAAACACCCCATCTGCCATGACAGTTTCAGGAATGTCTAACCCGAAGCGTTTTCCTACCTCAAAGTCTTCTAACCCGTGCCCCGGAGCCGTATGCACAAGCCCCGTGCCTGTGTCTGCGGTGACGTGATCACCAGGTAGAAGAGGCACCTCAAATCCATAGCCGGCATCGGCCAGCGGATGATGACACATCACCCCTTCCAAAGATGCCCCCTTACAGGTATGCAAAATCACAGCCTCTTCAATTCCAGCGGCTTCTTTAAAAGATGGCACCAGGTCTCCGGCCAAAAGCAGCACATCACCCATGTCAACCCTTGCCTCTTGGGTCACAGCTTTGACTTGGAGCAAGACATAGTCAAGACCAGAATGGTAAGCAATGGATCTGTTTCCGGGCAAAGTCCACGGCGTTGTCGTCCAAATGACGGCGTAACCTTGTAGGTCTCCCAGCACAGCTTCCAAGGGTTTCGGTAATTTCTTAAAAGGAAAGCGCACATAAAGGGAGGGGGAAGTTACCTCTTGGTACTCCACTTCTGCTTCCGCAAGGGCGGTTCCTTCAACGACGGACCATAACACAGGTTTAACACCCCGGTAGACATAGCCCTTTTCAACGAGCGCAAGAAACTGTGCAACGATGGAAGCCTCCGCTTTAGCATCCATGGTGCTGTAAGGATTTTCCCAGTCCCCCATAAGGCCCAAGCGTTGAAATTCACCCCGCTGAATTTCAAGCCACGTTTGGGCGAAAGCGCGACATGCTTGGCGAAATTCAAGGGGATCAACACCCTCTTTTTTCTTGCCTTTTTCCCGGTAGGCTTCTTCCACCTTCCATTCAATGGGCAGCCCGTGGCAGTCCCACCCCGGCACAAATACAACATCTTTGCCTAGCATAAACTGGCTTCGATTGGTCACGTCTTTTAAGATCTTGTTTACAGCATGGCCCATGTGGAGGTGGCCATTGGCATAAGGGGGCCCATCATGCAGCACAAATTTAGGGGCACCCATCCGAGCGTGGCGTTGTTTTTGGGAAAGCTGAAAATCTTCCCAAAATGCAAGCAACTGGGGCTCTTTTTGAGGCAGACCAGCCTTCATAGGAAAAGGTGTCTGGGGCAAAAAAATGGTCGCGCGATAGTCTCTTTCCATCTGCAAAAGTAGCCCTTCATTTTTTGTACAAGATGTGGATTCTCTTCTCCCCCTTTCTGCCATGAATCTGGACAGAACACAAGAAGGACACGCTGAAGCGCCCCAAACATTCAAAATTGTCTAATGTTTCAAAGGTGGTATTAAAAATGTCTTTTATAGATATTTTTTTTATCTATGGTACCTGGAATTGCTTATTTAAAAATTGGTATAAAGATGAATCGTTTTTTGTATAGTTGTTTTTTGTTTTTTAGTTTGGTTACATCTGTGAATGTTTCTGCAGCATCTAATAAACCTGTTCTTTGCGAAAGCTTTGAATTTCTCAATTCTGAACAGATTAAAATTTTCAGAGATTCTGTAAGTTTTAGCTCATCTAAAGCTCTCTACGAAAATAAAAAAAATCATCGAAAAGGCAAAAAATTACTTTTGAACATTTTGAAAAAAACAGATCACCCAGACCATGAAAAGGCAGTTAATTATGCAGCCAACAGCTTAAATAAAAAGTTTCTCAAGGCTTTAGAAGAGATTATCATAAATTTTTCTGGTAAAGCGGGAAGTTACTATTTTGATGCAATGAGAACTCTCTATGAAAGTGAAAAAAACCATCAAAGAGGCAAAGAATTATTTTTGAAAATTCTAAAAAAAACAGATCACCCAGAGTATGAAATGTCTGTTAATTACGCAGGAGATAGCTTAAGTAAAACGCTTCGAGCAGCTGCAAAAAAAGCTCTGAAAAATATTTTTGGTGAAGCAGGAAGCCTTAATTTTCTTGAAAAATCTTATGGTTACTTTAATCAAAGTGACGGCTCATTTTTGTACCTGGAAGCTCTTGAAAATTTAGTTTGTTTGGCATCAAACCCCATATTTTTTTTTGAAAAGCGCACAAAACTATACGCTTTTCTTGCTATGAAAATTTTGCAAGAAAAGGACATGTGCCCAAAAGGCTCTTTTGGAGAGTTTTTTATAAAAGAGGGGCGCAGTCTCCGGATAACAAGACACACAGAACTTCGCAAAAAAGCGATATGGTACCGTTAACAAAGAGATTTGAGCGTTTAAGCATGCCAAAGTAACAAAAATACCATCAAGCTTATCAAAAACTCGGATCGGTGAACGAAATAGCCTTGACGTTAAAGAAGGGCGCCCTTGTCTTGCATGTGGAGCATTGTTCGTTACATGAGGAAGGTTTTTAAACGAGCACGTGCCTTGTAAAAGAGACATTTCCTAAGACTTCCCTTAAGGAAATCAACGGCTCGAACACCTTTTTTAAAAACCAGTGAGACTGGAAAAAGACGCCCCCCATATTCCTCCCTTTGAGCCAGGTCAAAAACACCGAAACAGAAGTCACCCTTTTTTTTTGTTAACAGTTCCCTAAAAACAAGGCAAAGCCTACTCCTATCTCCATTCAAATATACATTAACCCCAGATACTGTCTTGTTCGTCAAGTAGAAAGTTGAGGGTTGAAAGATTTTTGATGTTTGAAGACGCCGAAGATAATGTGTAGAAGCTTTCGCATACAAGTCCCAACAGCGGTCACTTTGCTTTTACCTTTGTGCGTTAAGCGTTCCCAAAAGTGTGCCAGAACAGGATTATACTGCTTTGCTACAAGTACTGGGAAGTAG
>JBOFKI010000139.1:0-4989 GCA_051657245.1 Alphaproteobacteria bacterium
ATTGTTCGTCCTGCTGGCCATGACACTGCGAATCGTAAGGTGCCAATCACCTATGGTAACTTCGTTGAGGTCCTACCTGACGTTGTGAGCGGTAAGCTGCCGGTCGAGATTGTGAGCACTGTGGCTGACATCCCGGTTCTTCCGATTGGCAGCATTGTTCAGACTCTGGGTCACTACAAGGCCGGGGTCGGTGCGGGTGAGTACGTCATTGTGGCAGGCACCACGCCTAACAGCTTGGTTGACCCTCAGATTGCTCCGGACCGCTACGCTCGTCTGCTGCCTATTCGTGGCACCAACTTCCAGTTCAGTCTGCTGGCTGCTGGCGCGAAGAACGACCTCACCATCGACGCTGCGACTTCCACTGCGGCCAACCAGCTGCTGGCGAAGATTCACGTCGAGAGTCCTATCTTCGGTGGTCTGATTAAAGCTGAAGGCGGTCAATACTACCTGAAGGACGCTGTGAATCGACCTGCTGTTGGTGCTAAGGGCATAGGCATCATTGGTGAGCCAGCTCCGATGACCTACGGTCTGTTCTTCAGCAAGACCATGTTCTACTTCGACGAAGGTCTGCAAGGTGGAGACTTCGCGTTCAACTTCGGTGAGTCCCAGTACGTTACCGTGCAGGACATCGGACTGCGTGGAGACCCCGGTACTGTGCGTACTAAGGGCGGCCTGTTCTTCGGCAAGAAGGGGACTCCTCAGGCTAGCGGCTATGCTAACCACCTCATCGAGCGTGTGAACATCACCCACTGCCATGACGGCCTTCTGATGCAGAACAGCGGGATTTCAACCCTGCGTGATGTACAGGCGTCTGAGACCATCGGTCGTGGCGTTGCGCTCGACTGTAGTGGTGACTCCAACCTGTACAACATCTACGTGAACGGCTGTAACAAGGACACTACCGACAAGAATCCACACCTTGGTGCTGGCCTCTACGTTGGCCACGGTTCGAACAACGTGAACATCTTCGGCGGCAAGACTGAGCATAACAGCAAAGGTCTGGTCAATGAGGGCGCCAACGGGTTGAGCGTTATTGGTCTACAATACGACTACAACTACATGGTTAACCTGCTGATGATTGCTGTCGACGATGGTACTCAAGCTTGTCGCGGTAACACTGCGGTCGGCTGCCGGTTCCTCTCAGGCGGTATCATTGACGGCTACAACAAGGCCAGCATCTTCATCGACACCAATAAGGGTGCTGCTGAGCTCTCCATCTCTGGTGGCTGTATCACTGCGACCGGTGACGGTGCGTTCGATACCTCTACTGGTGGTACTCAGGGTGCGGACGTAGGTATCTACGCCAACGGTAACGACTCGTATGACCTGCATGTTGACGGCTCGGGCATCGTCCTGCGTCGTCCGGGTGTGACCAATGCTGTGTTCGCTACCGGTCGCGGCACTAAGGTGAAACTAAATGGCTCTGGGGGTAAGAAGTCCGTATCTGCTGTGGCAGGCGCCAAGGCGTTCGTAGGCTTCAGTGACACTCGCACTGACCAGATTGCCTTCGTGGCTGAGACTGGCAGCACCACCACTGTGCAGAACGTGTGTGAGACCACTGTGACTGACGGTGTGGCTAACATGGATATCTCACTTCAGCTGGCCTCCGCTACCGGTCTCGGTGGGGCTGTGGTAATCGGTGTGCTCCCGTACACTAACACCTCCAGCCAAGCTGCGAGCGTCAACTTCGGTATGATTACCGGGATGACTGCCGGTCAGTGGACCTTGGTAGGTTACGTGAATCCGGGTGAGAACAAGATTACCCTGTGGAAGCGTGACATCAACGGCAACGTGTCTCTGCTGCAAGGTAGCGACGTTGGGGCTAACGCTCTGGTGCGCTTGACGCTGAACATGCGGGTAGCGTAAGAGGAAGTAACAGCAGGTCGGCCCTTCTGGGCTGTCCTTTCATAATTCTATGCAGTAAGCACAAGGAGGAATACATGGAGAATCTCGAAGTCAAAGCGACAAGTAAAGGTATGTGGTGGGACGGTGAGTATGGTGGTGTAGCAAAGGATGGTAAGTTCAAGCTGCTCTTTGTTAAGCCTTACCTGCCGACCCTTAGTGCTTTTGATGCCATGTCCTGTTTCCCCGGAGCTGGCGACCGTGGTGAATATTGCTATACGATATTTCACGGTGTGAAGGCTGAGCTCAACGAGGCACACATCCAGTATGTGGACAGCGTGATTGACCTAGTGTTCCCTGACGCTGGGTCTGGTGGCTCCGGTGGAGTTACTAACCTGCGAATTGACAAAGCAGGGATGGCCATAGCGTTCACTGACGAGGCAGGCCGAGCGAGTAAGCTTCCATTCCCTGAGCTCAAGGCGACGCCTATGGAGTTCTACCTTGACGTGACCAACCCGGACGTAACAAAGACAGCGAAGCTGCCCTCCGGAGTGGTTGTGGGGACAGAGTACGTCATTCCTATCGGGGCAATCTCCCTGACAGGCCGTAATCACTATATCACCATTGACCGAACGACTAATCGAGTTGTCATCCCTCAAGGCGGGCTGCGTGGGACACTTCGTATAAACGGAGCGTTCCGCTTTGACCCGTCTGTGAAGGCAGATATGGACATTGACCTGACATGGTATTGCCGGAAGGCTGGTTCGTCTGATGCATGGACGGCCATCTATACAGGCAACGCCTACCGCACAGCGTCTCAGACAACAGCGGCCTTGAGCTTCCCGACATCATCCACCTACTACAATCTACCTGACTATCCGATTGAGTGTGAGGTGCGGGTGAAGTTCAACAAGGTGGGCACAGGGATTGACTGGTCTACCATCCCGCTGTTCAACTCTACGTCTGACGGTGTGAAAATCTCGCTGCTGTGTAACCCGAACTACGCATACACTACCTAAGGAGGTAACCTAATGAGCCTTGATGTAACAATCGGAGATGCAGTCATCCGGTCAGCACCTATCGTTGGAGCTGCCGGTGCAGAGGCTGTGTCCCGTTACTTGGGGCTCACTCTTCATGAATGGTTTTACGTGGCCACTATTGCGTACACCTTTGTGCAAGTGTGGGCCGTCATCTACAAAACACTGAAAGGAGGTGACAATGAGTCTTAAAGCTATGGAGGAAATGTTACAGAAGTTGGACTCCGAGTCTGCACGCTTGATGCTGCAAGACCTGAAGGACAACGATAAGCGTACCCCTCAGCTGTACAATGCGATTGCCAAGCTGTTGGAGCGCCATAAGTTTACCTTAGGTAAGGTCGTTCCTGACCATTCCGTTCTGGGTGAGCTGGCTAGCGCTCTGCCTGACCTTGACGACGCTGACATGTACGGCGTCCAATAAACACCAACTATAGGAGAACAACTATGCGTGTATCTAAGCGTGCCTGTCAAACTGCCCTGCAAATCATCGTGTGCCTGACCGTCATCGTACCGGTCATCGCCCTGCTGTCTGGCTGCACCATCGTGGTGAACAGCGAGAACGTGACCACTGCGACCGAGGCGACTAATGCCGTGTTGGGTGGTATCTAGTGAAAGAGCGCATCTACTCTATGACAGTCCCTGTCGACGGTTGCCTGATTTGGATAGGCTCAATGCTTCAGAACGGCTATGGGCAGGTGCGCTTCTCCGGTAAAACCATGTCTGCACATCGTGCGTCCTTCATTGCCCACCACGGTGTGATACCAGAGGGGCATGTTGTGCGACACCGCTGTGATAACAGATTGTGCGTCCACCCTGACCACCTCACGTCTGGTACTGCGCAAGACAACACAGACGACAAGATGTCACGCGGTCGGCATCGGAGCGGGCAGGGTAGACGGTTTACACCTGAGGAGCGTGAGTATATACGTTCATCTCCAAAGTCACAGCGTGAGCTGGCACGGGAGCTGGGCTGCACTCAACCTGCTATCTCAAAAGTTCGGAGATAACGAATGCTAAACTCAAGGTCATCACTATGGTGGCCTTCATGATTATCATTCTACAAAGGAGAAACACTATGATGAAGCGATTCACTAAAGATCAATCGGCTCTGTTTGATAAGCTGTTTGACGTATCATATAACTGGGGAGAGGGTTCTAACTGCACCGGACTCTTCAGCGACTTTGGCGGGAATAATAAGTATCTTGCCACATGCTTTGAAGATGGCACCTTAGAGATTCTTGAATTCAACGGTTCCTACTTTAGCCTCTATGGGAGATCACGATGTGCCGACAAGGCATCCGCGAGGAAGGCTGTGATGAAGGTTGTAAAACACCTAATGGTTGCAGATTTTGACACACTTGGTGATCTATGACCAGCGGGCAGGTTAACTCCAAGGAGCAGCGACAGCTTGAAGCCATGAAGAATAACTTCGTATTGTTCCTTATGGTCCTGTGGCGCGCCCTGAGCCTCCCTAAGCCGACCCGGTGTCAGGAGGATATGGCACGTACCCTTGCTGACGGGCAGCAGCGACGCTTCATCCTGCAAGCTTTCCGGGGTATAGGGAAGTCCTTCATCACGTGTGCCTACGTTGTGTGGCGATTGTGGAAGGAGCCTGACCTGAAGTTCATGATTGTGTCTGCCTCTAAAGAGCGTGCAGATGCGAACTCCATCTTCATCAAGCGAATCATCGACCTGCTGCCGTTCCTGCATCACCTGAAGCCGAGTGTCTCTCAGCGAGACTCCGTAATCAGCTTTGACGTGGGTCCTGCGAAGCCTGACCACTCACCCTCGGTGAAGTCTGTAGGCATCACTGGTCAGTTGACCGGTAGCCGTGCTGACGTCCTCATTGCGGATGACGTGGAGGTTCCGGGTAACTCAGCGACTCAGGCTGCACGTGACCGCCTTGGTGAGCTCGTGAAGGAGTTCGATGCAATCCTGAAGCCGGGTGGTACTATCATTTATCTGGGGACCCCTCAGTGCGAGATGACGCTGTACCGTGAGCTGGAGAACCGTGGCTACGTCACGACCATCTGGCCTGCACGCTACCCTAAGGATGCCAGCGACTATGAGACCTATGGTCACCGCTTAGCGCCTATGCTGGTGGCTGACA
>JBOFKI010000140.1:0-19579 GCA_051657245.1 Alphaproteobacteria bacterium
GTCGCTTTGATTTCTTATGTATTACTGAAGCTTTACCAAGCTATGAATCAAGGTATTTTTACGATTAAAAGACGTTTGTTCTCTTGTTAAAACGCATCTTTTTACAAGACCTAAGCTTGCCTTTCGAAAACGAGAACGACGATGCTTGCAACTTGAAGCAGTTCAACAACTTACATTAGGATTTTAGCCATGAAACAGATTTTTATTTTTCTCCGGACACGCGTACACGCAAGCGGGGATGACAAAAGAGGTGCGAGGATGACAAAGAGGAACGGGAAAGACAAGAAAAAGTTAACCTATATTTAAAACTACTGATAAAGCTCTTTTTGCGCTTGCTCCAGGCGTCGTTGGTGTTTTTATTGGCGTTCAAGAGATGTAGGTGCTTTAAACATTTCTTCTGGGGAAATTTTAAAAATCACAAATAATCGTTTGTTTATTTGTTTTTTTGCCATACATTTGAAGCGATGCTTGGCAATTTTCAGCAAAAAATTTAAGAAGTATGAAAGAAGCAGGGAGCGTTGTTTCATGAGACGCTCGGGTATAAGAAATGCGAAGTCGTAGACGGAGAGATCTGGCTTGAAAATTGAAAAAAATCTGACTTTCTTTCTGACAGGATTGAAGGGTATAACCCAGTAAATAATAGAGAAATCTGAAAAAATTTTCTCGTGAAAGCTTTGTCTCCAAAGGATCTAGAGGAGATGTTGGTATGTGAAGCACAAGTTTTTTGCGTTGGATCAAAAGCTGAAAAAACTTTTGCAAGCGTGCGAACATGTGAACCAGATCAATCACCTGTTTTTCTTCGGTGATGGGGGTGGATAGCAAGGTTTTCTGTTCTAATAACCAAGAAGCATTTAGCAACTTCTTGGCTTCATCAAGGGTTCCAGTTAAAGACAATTGATCGCTTATGTCTTGATAGGTTATCAGGTGTTCGCCATTGGGAAGGGGAATATATTTAAACCTAAGGCGTCGCCCCTCTTTTTGTTGGCAAATTCCCTCTTGGAAATTGCGTTGGAGCATGGCGGTGCAAATAGTTTTTTTTAAATGCTCAAACGCTTCTCTTGTTTGAAAAAACTTCTGCTGTTGATTGAAAAATTCTGCAATGTATTGATTTTCCCAGGAAGAAGGCGTTGACTCATCCCAAAATTTCTGACACCTGTCGTTCATCAAAAGGATGCGCTGATCAACGCTTAAGATTAAAATGCCCTCGTCAAGGTGGCGCGCAAGGATCGTTTGACCAGCCATCAGGGCATTGTGTTTACGTTCAAGGACCCATTGCTCCGTCATATTTTCGAAGATAAAGACAACGCCTCCCTTTTGATGGGGCAGGATGGTCATTTTCAGGCTTCGCTCATCGGGCAGATGAAGCATCTCCTCTTTGGGATAATATTCTTGAAAAAAGTTTAGGAACCGTTTTTTGTAAACAGAAAAATCAAGAACTTCAGGGAGAAGCCGTTGGTTGCGAAGCTCATCAAATAAATCTTCGAAGGAAGGTTGTTTACTAAGCCAATCAGGGTTTAGCCTAAAAAGATCTTGAAACGCTCGGTTCGCATAAAGAAGCCGCTGGGTTTTTTCAAAAAAAGCGATGCCTTGGGGAAGGTGCTCGGCTGTTTTTTTTAAAATAGCCAGCTGGACGCGCAACCCCTCCTGTTGATTTTCGTGGTCTGAAATGTCAAACCCAATCCCCCACGTGCCACGGGTTTGGGGGTCTGGTTTTTCCCAAATTTCAAAAAAATGTCGCTTTTGATGGATGCGTTTAGAAAAAGTAACGTGCTCAACTTTTCCTGTTTGTTGAACTTTCTGAAAAAGGCTTGCGATTTTACTTGAGGGGAAAAAAGTGTCTTGATTCCACAAAACCGCTTCAAGGGAGTTTTCTTGGAGCTGAGCGTAGAGCAGGTTACAAAAATCCACCTGTTGTTTGGCATTTCGGTGCCACAGCAGCAAAGGAAAATCTTTCAGCACCTCAGACACTTTTTCATATTTTTGAAACAGTTCAGAAGGAAATGTTTTTTCTTCCTCCGGTTGTGTTGGCCGGATAAGCTCAGGGTGAGGCGGCATCCAAAGTATCCAACGGTGGATATCCTGAAGGTACCAAAAAAAAAGCGATATTTCTTTTTCTCTCACCGTAAGCTTGACGCGTTGAGGGAGTGTCGGACGCGCTGGTTCGATGCTTTGAAAAAAAGCTTGAAGGTGCTTTTGTGCTTCCTGCGGAAGAGAATACACAACATTTTCCCAAAGGTTTGTGTATGGGCTTGATGCTGTTGGAGAGAGAGACTCCCAAAAAGCATCAAAACAAGTTGATGTTTTAAAAATTCTACCTGAAGCTTTAAACATACACCACGTTCCCACAAGGGTAGGTTGTGCAAAGGATGCTCTTTTAAGAAACAAGACTTTGCTTAAAATCGTTTGCTTAAAGGTTTGCCACATTATAACCTACTATTGCCTAAATAGCGCAAATCCCCCTCGCTAAACGGCGTTTAGATCTGAAAAAGGGCTTCTTTTTTGGTTCCTCTAAAGAATCTAAAAATTATTTAAAGGTCATTTTATCTATTTGATTAAAACATTAAATCTTAAAAAAAACAACTAAAAGCCCTTTTTTAGCCAGAAGTTTTGTTAAGCAGGCAAAAATTGAAAATAATGGGAAAGCTTTTCCAAGCCATTTTGTAAAAACCTTATTTCCTGGATGGTTTGGGGATCTTCTTTTGATGAAAACAATTTCTTTTCTAGTTTCTGTTCTACGAGGACGCGATATAAAAAAGCTGGCAGTTTTGTATCCAAAGAGCCTAAATAAGCTTCAACGCGCCTCCATTGCTTGAGTTTGCGTAACGTATGCCTAGAAATTGAGAAAGTGTCTTCCCATGGGCAAAAATGTCGAACCTCATGGAGGTTTACCAGACAAGATTTTGAAGGGGGTTTGACAGCCATGCCTCGGACCGCTTCTTGGGACAGAAGGTAATATAATTTCCCTGCTTCATATTGTTTTTCCGTAATCACCTGGTGATGGTAAAGTAAGTCTAAGCTGGGAGAGCTTTTGCAAACGTCAGGATGATGGGCGCCATAAAGCAAGTGACGTTTGGTTTGGAATTCAAGGGTTCCAAGATCTTTGAGGGGTTTTTCAAGCTTGGGCCTTCCACGTTTGCGCCACGGGGTTTTAAGGGAATGAGATGGGATAGATTTCATGAACAAGCCTCCTTTTTTCAATAACTTACAAGGAAGTTCGTTAATAAAGCCTAAAAATTAAACGATTTTAGATAATTTTTTTTGTTTTTTTAAACAATCGTCATTTTTTTGCGCCATATCTTAAGGTTCCTGGCGAATTCTGGCGATGCGCAAAATATTGGTTGAGCCGCTTATGCCAAAGGGTACGCCTGCTGTTACCACGATTCGTTCCCCTATGTGTGCAAACCCTTCTTGCAGGGCGATATGACACCCCTTGTGCACCATTTCTGAGAACGTCGTGATGCAGGTTTCCACATAGACCGCGTAAACACCCCAGGCAAGGGTTAAGCGTCTGGCTGTTTCGAGGGAGGGGGTGATGCCCAAAATAGGAGACTCAGGTCGCTCCCGCGAAGCCCGCAAGGTTGTGGCACCAGATTGGGTGAAGGTTACGACGGCTGCTGCTTGGATGGTGTGGGCAACTTGCCTAGCTGCTGCTGTAATGGCGTCTGACGTTGTGGATTCTGGTTCAGATCGGCTTGCTTCGAGCAGGGTTCGGTGGACAGGGTCAGCCTCAACCCGCATCAAAATGCGGTGCATCATGCTCACCGCTTCGACGGGATAATCACCAGAGGCAGATTCTGCGGAAAGCATGACGGCATCTGCACCATCATAAATAGCTGTTGCAACATCTGAAGCTTCTGCCCGGGTGGGGGTGGGCGCATGCACCATGGAATCCAACATTTGGGTTGCAACGATCACAGGCTTCCCTGCAAGGCGTGCGGTTCGGATGATGCGTTTTTGGATGGTGGGGACGTCTTCTGGCGGCATTTCAACCCCTAAATCACCCCGCGCAATCATGATGCCGTCAGCAATTTCTACAATGGCGTCGAGGTGCCCAATGGCTTGGGGCTTTTCTAATTTTGCAATAATACCCGCCCGTTGCTGAATGAGGGTCTTGGCTTCTTCAATATCTTCAGGTTTTTGCACAAAAGAAAGGGCAACCCAATCAACACCCAACGCTAAGCCAAAGGCTAAATCTGCTTTATCTTTCTGGGTTAAAGGAGACAGAGGAAGGAGAACCTGGGGCACATTCACCCCCTTCCGGTTTGAAAGCACACCCCCCATCGTCACCGTGGTCACCAACACGTCACCTTTATTTTCAATAACCTCGAGGGCCAAGCGCCCATCATCCAAAAGCAGGCGAGCCCCTGGATGAAGGACTTGAAAAAGCTCTGGGTGAGGAAGCGTGACCCCTTGATGGTTCCCAGGAATAGGAGAAAGGCTGAGGTCAAAATATTGACCTTTTTCCAAAACAACAGCGCCTGTTTCGAAGGTCCCAACCCGAAATTTGGGGCCTTGGAGGTCCATCAATATCCCGATGGGTCTTCCCTTTTGTTGCTCAAGGGTCCGAATGGTTTGATAGGTCTTGGCGTGGTCTTCATGGGTTCCATGGGAAAAATTGAGCCGAAACACGTCAACACCTTCGTTAAACAAAGCTTCGATCATCTCTGGTGACGTGCTGGCAGGCCCAAGGGTTGCCACAATTTTTCCGCACCGAAACCGTCCCATAAGATTTTCCCTTTTAACTGTAAACAATGGAGATAACTCTAAATTTTTACCGAAATAGATTCAAGGGGCAAATCATTAGCCCTCTTCGGAAACGATCATCTTGCTAACTCCAGATTATAAATTCCTGCGATGAGATTGAACCTGAGAGCAAATCTTTTGCGTCTGTTTCTATTTGTTTGAGATGATCTTGAATCTTTTTAGCTTTCCAATAACATTTATAGAAGATCATTTGGATAAAAGGTTGGCTATTGTCTTTAAGCAGGCTTCACAAAGCGTGCAATAATCTTTTTTGGGCCTGTATGATCAAAGAGCACTTCTAGGCATTCACCTTCGATAGCTTGGACGGCACCATAACCGAATTTGGTGTGGAAAACTCGTTGGTGTTTGGTGAAATTGTGGGTATGAGATGGAGGAGGGCTTTGCCGCGCTGTAGACTTATCTTGGGCCGTTCTACTCCAAGAGAATCTATGCTCATTTTGACGGGATTGGTTTCCCATACAAAGATCAAGATGGTTTTGTTCCATTTCTCTGATGAAGCGTGACGGCAAACAAGACTGCCACATATGATTAATTTTCCGATTCCATGCGAAAGAGATGACGGCTTTGGCTTTAGCTCGGGTTAGACCCACATAGGCTAGTCTGCGCTCTTCTTCAAGACCTTCATCGCCTTTTTCGTCTAAAGATCTGGCGTGGGGAAATAAATTTTCTTCCCACCCTGGGAGAAAGACGAGGTTGAATTCCAGTCCTTTCGCAGTATGTAGCGTCATAAGGGATACAAAATTTATGTCTTCCGCAGAACTCATATCTGTGACAAGGCTTACATGTTCAAGAAAAACCTGGAGGCTGTCAAAACCTTCAAGCGCTTTCAGCAGTTCTTTGAGATTTTCAAGCCTGCCTTCCGCCTCTAAAGATTTTTCTTGCTTCCAAAAAGCGATATAACCAGACTCTTCCATCACTTTTTTGGCAAGTTCTTCGCAGCTTAGGCTAGGTGCACAAGCCTGCCAGGCTTGAAGCTTGTTAATCAAATATTTCAAGGTAAGTTTAGTATTACCTCTGAAAACATCTGTCAAAACAAGGCGATTTGCTGCTTGAAAGAGGGAAATACGTTCCTCTACGGCTACGCGGTGGAGGGTTTCAAGGGTGCTGGGGCCAATTCCCCGTTTAGGGGTATTGATGATGCGCTCAAAAGCAAGGCTGTCGTTGGGGTTTTGAATAACCCGCAAATAGGCTACCATATCCCGGATTTCAAGCCGGTCGTAAAAACGGAGGTTGCCCAAAACCCGATAAGGGATACCTTGAAGAACAAAGCGTTCCTCAAAAGCACGCGTTTGAGAGCTTGTACGGACTAAAATTGCCGTATCGCCAAGGGATCCTCCTTTTTGTCGATAGCGTGAAAGCTCTTCTCCCACCCACGTCGCCTCTTCCATATCATTCCAATGTCCCTTGACAGAAACTTTTTCCCCATCTCGCTGCTCTGTTTTTAAAGCCTTGCCAAGCCGGCGTTTGTTTTTTTCGATAAGCGAGGATGCGGCACCCAAAATATGAAATGTTGAGCGATAATTTTCCTCCAAGCGGATCAAACGCCCCTGGGAGAAATCCTTTTGAAAACGAAGCATGTTTTCAACTTCTGCTCCCCGCCATCCATAAATGGATTGGTCGTCATCCCCCACAAGGCAAATGTTTGGGTTGTCCTTGGAAAGAAATCGAAGCCACAGATATTGAGAAATATTGATGTCCTGGTACTCATCCACTAGAATATAGCGAAACTGCTCACGATAGCGGTTCAGAATTTGCGGATTTTGATTAAACAACTCCAAGCATAAAAGAATCAGATCTCCAAAATCAACCGCATTTAAAGCTTTAAGACGTTCTTGATAAGCTTGATAGACTGCCACCAGGCGCTTGTCAGGTTGACTATCTGCACAAGCATCTCGAGAGGAGCCTCCAACCATCTTTTCTACAGAAAATCCTTTATCTTTCCAGCGAGATAGAGTGCTCAGCACAATTTTGGGAGGATATTTTTTTTCATCAAGCCCCAATTGCTTCAAGATTTGTTTCAAAAGACGCAGTTGATCGCCTGTGTCTAAAATGGTGAATTGAGAAGAATAACCAAGGACATCCGCATGCTTGCGAAGAATTTTTGAGCTGATGCTGTGAAAGGTTCCCAGCCATAAAGCATCAAGAGACGTCTGGTGCAACTGTTGGACTCGGTGACGCATCTCCTGGGCGGCTTTGTTGGTGAACGTGACAGCAAGAACCTGAAAAGGAAGGGTATTTTCCTGGCTTAAAATGAGGGCCAGCTTTGTTGTGAGGACTCGAGTCTTTCCAGAGCCTGCTCCAGCCAGAACTAACAAAGGACAACCAAAGGTTTTAACCGCCTCCAGCTGAGGGGTATTGAGCGTATTTAAGGATTGCTCCAAAAGAGAAAGAGGATCTGAAGTCAAGGATGGCTTTTTCGCGTTTTGAATCATTTGACGGGCTTTGGATCAGTGAGGTGGCACGCTTTCAGCCACACATCATAAACTGGATGTGCAAAAGGGGAAAGCCCAGGGCTTGACGCAAACATCCAGCCGGAAAAGACTTGTTGGGTGGCGCGTCCTTTCGGGGTGTCATGAATGGTCAAATAAACTGCTGAATCATGGGCTTCGTCAAGGGGAGTTCGGTAGCAGGCCCGGATCGTAATCTCAAGGGTTCCGAATTGGATCTTCTCTCCGGTGGAGCCATTAAGCTCAAACACGCGGGTGGTCACTTTATCAAGTCCTTGAAGGGTTACCCCCACGGCCTTCACAAAAGGTTGTTCGTCCAGATCAGGGCTATCCAAAGCGGGGATATTTTCTGTTGAAGGGATAGGGGTTTCTGCCAGGGAGAAATCTCTTGCGTATACAAAAAGAAAACAGACCAAAACGACCCGATAAACAGGACAGAAAAAATGTTGCATGGGTCTCCCATCCTTAAGTTTTTTGTAGCGTTTATAATGCGGGGTTGCTAAATATCTTTTAGTGAAGAGAAATTTTTTCGAAGGGGCTATCCAGGGAAAAAGCAGGGATATCTACAACCAATTGCTCTTTTGTTTCATCGGTCTCCATCACATAGCTCCCGTGCATCATGCCAGATGCTGTTTTGAGGGTTACGCCGCTTGCGTATTCGTAGGTTTGGGCAGGGAGAATGACAGGTCTTTCCCCTACAACGCCTGGTCCTCGAACTTCATGAACATAGCCTGAAGCATCTGTGATATGCCAATAACGGTTGCATAATTGAATAGGGTGGGAACGTTGATTGGTGATAGCAATATGATAAGCCCATAAAAAAACATCTTCTTCCGGATGAGACCCCTCATTTAAGAAAAAAGGATCTACTTCTATCGAAATTCCGTGGGTTTTTTTCTGGTAAGACATGCGCGGTTTCCTCGTTCAATGAATCTTCCTGGTCCATCCTTTTCTTTTTTGAAGTGAAAGTCAATGCGTTTCGAAGCCTCAAAAAACGGCATTTCAAATACTTGTAAAATTAGACAAAATGACTAAAAGTTTTTTTTCTCAAGTTCAAGCAGCTTGTTGTCGTTTTTCTATTTTTTATACCTATCACCCGCGTATGCTTAAGCCGCGGTCTTTTCGTCGCTGTGAGCTGAAAACCCTGCTTCTAGAGCTTTGAGATAAGTCTGCAGAAGATGCTCTTGCTCGTCTAAATCTTCTTGCTTCATCTTTCGTAGACGCAAAACTTTACGAAGGGTTTGCACATCAAACCCAACACCCTTGGCTTCTTGTAAGACTTCTTTGATGGTCTCCATCATAGCTTTTTTTTCTTCTTCCAAACGCTCAAGGCGATCAATAAATGAGCGCAATTGCTGGGCTGTAGAAGCTGAAACGGACTCAAACATTTTAAAACTCCAAGAAACAATCGTTAGGTTCTTTATAAATAAAAACTCATTTCATGACAACAAAAAACAATAAAGCCGAGGAATGCTCGGCTTTATGTTTTTGCAAATCAAAGATAGAGCTGGGGAGGACTTTAAAAATCCATACCGCCCATTCCACCCATACCGCCCATTCCACCTGGCATACCGCCACCTTGGGGGGCTTGCTTTTCTGGACGCTCTGCAATCATAGCTTCAGTTGTAATCAACAACCCAGCAACGGATGCAGCATTTTGAAGCGCTGAACGCACCACTTTTTTAGGATCGATGATGCCACAGGCAATCATATCACCGTACTGGTCCTTTTGGGCATCATACCCAAAATTTTTGTCCGCGCTTTCCAAAAGTTTGTGGGCCACGATAGACCCGTCTTTTCCAGCGTTTTCAGCAATCTGACGAACGGGTGCTTGGATAGCTCTGCGGATGATATCAATCCCCGCACGTTGTTCATCATTTGCAGGCTTCAGCGTTTCCAAAATGCGAGATGCATAAAGTAGCGCACGACCACCTCCAGCAACGATTCCCTCTTCCACGGCAGCTTTTGTGGCGTGGGTTGCGTCGTCGACACGGTCTTTCCGTTCTTTCACTTCCACCTCTGTTGCACCGCCAACACGAATCACCGCAACACCGCCAGAGAGCTTTGCAAGGCGCTCTTGCAATTTTTCTTTGTCGTAATCTGAAGTGCTTTCTTCAATTTGTGCCCGAATCTGACCACAGCGAGCCTGAATGGCATCTTTGGTTTGACCAAGACCACCTTCGACAAGGGTGGTATCATCTTTGGAAATGAGAACTTTTTTGGCACGACCCAACATGTTGATGTTGACGGACTCAAGCTTTACACCCATTTCTTCAGAGATAAGTTGACCATTTGTAAGCGTCGCAATGTCTTCCAGCATAGCCTTGCGACGGTCACCAAACCCAGGCGCTTTTACGGCTGCAACTTTCAATCCACCACGCAATTTGTTTACCACAAGGGTTGCCAAAGCTTCACCTTCAACATCTTCAGCGATAATGAGCAAGGGACGGCCAGATTGAACCACGGCTTCCAAAACGGGAAGCATAGGCTGAATGCTGCCCAGCTTCTTCTCATGGAGAAGAATGAACGGATTGTCCAGCTCACAAAGCATTTTTTCAGGGTTGGTCACAAAATAAGGGGAAAGATAGCCACGGTCAAATTGCATCCCTTCCACAACATCCAATTCAGTTTGTAAAGATTTTGCTTCTTCAACGGTGATCACACCTTCATTACCAACCTTCTTCATAGCTTCAGCGATCATGTTACCGATTTCAGATTCACCATTGGCGGAAACCGTTCCAACTTGAGCGATTTTATCAAACTGCCCTTTGATTTCGATCTTGTTTTTCTCAAGCTCTTGCACCATGGCTTCAACGGCCATGTCAATGCCGCGCTTCAAATCCATCGGATTGACCCCCGCTGCGACGGCTTTGATGCCTTCCCGCACAATGGATTGTGCCAAAATGGTAGCCGTTGTGGTGCCATCTCCAGCTAAATCAGCCGTTTTGGATGCAACTTCCCGAACCATTTGAGCACCCATGTTCTCAAATTTATCTTGAAGCTCAATGTCTTTTGCAACTGTTACACCGTCTTTGGTGATGCGAGGCGCACCAAAGGATTTATCCAAAACCACGTTGCGGCCTTTTGGACCCAAGGTCACTTTTACAGCATCAGCAAGAATATCAACACCTTTGCGGATACGGTCACGAGCATCGGTTCCAAATTTTACGTCTTTTGCAGCCATTGCTTAAATCTCCTTTTTGATCATCTATCAGAATTTGTTAGCTTAATACACCCATGATGTCGGACTCTTTCATAACGATATAATCCTGGGCGCCCAGCTTGATTTCAGTTCCAGACCATTTCCCAAACAGAATACGGTCCCCTTGTTTAACATCCATGGGCAAAATTTTCCCATCTTCTGATCGAGCTCCAGGTCCAACAGCAATTACTTCGCCTTCCATAGGCTTCTCTTTGGCAGTATCTGGAATGATGATTCCACCAGCTGTCTTTTCTTCTGCTTCCGTCCGTTTCACCAGAACACGGTCATGCAAGGGTCTAAAGGTTTTTGCAGTCATAGCATAACTTCCTTTGCTGTTATTAACCTAAGGTTTTAGAAAACTAGCACTCACCGAAAACGAGTGCTAAAACCTTTCTTACCACATCTTTACCTTGATCTTCAAGTTTTTTCAAAAAAAAATATGTGGAAGGTCTTTAAAAATGCCTTTGCCAGTTTCCACAAAAAATAAACTTTTAATGATTATTCATAATTTCTTGATTCTTATTTTGTATATTTGAATAATAAACAAAATAAATCAATGAATTAAATAAATCTAAAAACCTGGGTTAAATGAAGATGAACTATGGAATTCGCTTACTCATGGGGCTTACCCTTACTTGGATGATTGTTGTGTGGCCACCTCTTAACCAAAATTTGTCCTATTTTGATTTCCCGCTGGGAGAAGTCGTCGCTCTTTCTGAGATAGAAACCCAGACGGAAAAAACCGGAGGCGCACATTCACCAGATCCCCAAAAAAAAGAAGAAGCGCAGCGGCCAACTCAAAAACCACAGCCACTGGAGCAAGGCAAAGAATGTGACCCAAAACATGCGCCTTGGTGGATGGGGTTGCATCTCCCTTTTTGAAATTTTTTTAAAGCGCCCTGTAAGAATTTTTATGAACCAGCAGCCAAATCTTTGGGAATGCGTATTAAAAACCAACTTCCCTCCCCCTCTTGGCTTTCTACTTCAAGAGAACCACGATGGTGTTGAATGCAATCATAGCTGATGGAAAGCCCAAGCCCCGTTCCTTTTCCAGGAGGTTTGGTTGTGAAAAAGGGGTCAAAAATCTTTTTCAGAATTGATGCAGGAATGCCTTCTCCATTATCGTGGACCATAATAATTAGCGTATCTTGAGTATCCTTCGTCTGAATAAGGACCGTCGGTTGATAGGTTGGGGGCTGACTATTTTTATTTTCTTTCTCAAAACGCGCTGTAACCGTCTCAAAAGCATTGTTCAAAAGATTTAATAAAACACGCCCCATCTCTTGGGGATAAATATGCAGTTTTCCTACGTTATCGTCTAACTTTTTTTCGAATTGGATAGGAATGTCTCTATGTTGGGCAAAAAAGCTCTGATAACATAGGTCTGCGTATTCAATAACGAAACGATTCATGTCTATTTCTTCAAGAACTGCAGGATTAGAACGGGCATGCAAAAGCATGCTTTTTACAATGTGATCTGCTCGATCTGCATGCTCTATGATTTTCCCCAGATTTTCTTCCAGGGTTTCGATAGGTAGAGATGATTTTGAAAAATCTTCTTGTTTTTCCAACTCTCCTAATAAATCTTTTGAAATTTTTGCAAAATTTAGCACAAAATTGAGGGGATTTTTAATTTCATGGGCAATCCCTGCTGCAAGGGTTCCAAGGCTAGCAAGCTTTTCTTGGGCTATGATTTGGTGCTGGGAAGCTTGAAGATTAGAAAGGGTATTTTTAAGGGCTTGGGTCCTCTCTTGTACGCGCGTTTCTAGCTCAGCTACCAGCTGTCGATTCTCGCCAAAAATGGAAGAAATTAAACGCCCCCAATGCCTCCAAGCAAGGGGAAGGTGCTTAAGATCTGAGTCAATTCCCTGGCGTTCATTTTCTAAATGCCGAATCAATTGAAAAGAAGGGGAAACAAAATAACGCTTAACAAGAATATAACTTAAAAAAAGCATGAAAAAAGCTGTTAAAAAAATCATCAGGCTGTCGCTCAAAGTTACCTGAAAATCATTTTTAGCAACATCCCACAATGAACCTATAAAAATCAGCTTCCAAGGGGCTTTTTTAAATGGAATAACGCAAGTCCAAAATCCATTTACCCCTCCAACATATTGAAATTTTAATTTCCCAGGTTCGGAAAAAAAAGAAGTGCCATTGTCTTTATCCAATAATATTTTTGGTATTTTTTTCTTTAAAAACAATACATTAGATTCTGGCGGGTGTCCCGCTTCCATAGAAGCTATGGAGGCATTTTCTTGGTCAATCAATAAAATTTTTCCGAAAGAGATTTCAAATTTTTTCAAATAATCAACAAAAAAAGCTTGAGGAAGGGTAAAGCTGAAAAAACCTGTCAGCGCCTTTTTTTCAAAAGAAGGTGTCACATACTGGACAGACCAAATTTTCCCCACCCGTTTATAAGAAAGCGGCAACCACGTTGGGTTGTCATATAACAAAGGTACAGAGAGCGCCCCTGCTAAAGCTTGGTTATCTTGAAGCCACTCTGGATTAATGCGGGGAGGAAAGCTGTTCCACGGACATATCAACTTAAAATCATTTGAAATATAAGAAACTCGGTTTACTTGGGGAAAGGCAGTTAAAAAATCAGGAAGGATTTTTGGGATATAAGAGAAAAGCCCTGCGGCGCTTTGAAGGGCGCGCTCCGAAAGATGTTCCACAGATCCATTCCCATAAAGAAGGCAACCTTCAAAATGGTTTTTAAAGGTAATAGGACCATAGAATTGTTTTTTGGTAGATAAGAAAGAAGAAAGTTTAGCACGAACTGATTCTGAGTCTAAAAAAGCTTTATAACGGAACACAGAAGAAATATTAGAAAAATTTTGGGTCATCGAGAAAACGAAAAGATCTAAATTTTCCACCTGTTCTTGAAGGCGTTTTTCTAAACGGTCAAGGGTAGATTGTTGAGCATAATGAAAAAGATAAGCGTTGAAGCTGAGGGATGATAACACGCACACACAAGCCGTAAGGCCTAGCCAAAAAAGATAAGAACGAACCAGAGATGCATGAACTTGCCCGTTAAGCGCTTCTTCAACATTTTCTGAAGCATGTGCCAGATCATGGGGTGGGTGCATATGCTAGAGCTTTCCTGATTTCAAAGCTTTTGAAAAATTTTTAAAATCTTTCACTTGAACCAGGGTGTGAAACAGCGTGTTCACATTGATGCGTTCTACATTCGGTTGTGTTAGCATCGCAAACAGGCTCGCGTAGGGCGTCTTGCCCATCATCTCGCCGTGAATTTCTTTCATTTCTTTGAGAGCCTCTACTTGATTCCCCTGATACAAAGCCATGGCCAATCTTATCACAAGCTCTGGCGGTGTGGGGACTATTTTTTTTATCATCGATTGGATGTGCTGGGCAGCTTCATGCCACAGTTTTAATCCCCAATAACAATCAATTTTTAGTTCCAGAGCTTCTAAACTGTCTTCGTTTTTGAGGTGAGAAAGGGACTTAAGGTAATCACCTTTTTCATAGAACGCTTGAGCCTTGAGATGGCTTATTTTATCTTTAAATTCAGTAAGATTTTCTAATTCAGAATCTAAAAGTTCAAGGGTTTTGTCGGGTTGATTATCCTCGAGATAAGCCTCAGCAAGGCTGATGAAAAATTTTGGTTCTTTTGCAACATAGCTTCGCATCTCTTTTTCGAAAATGGTCACGGCCTGGTCTGCTAACCCCATTGCTATCAGCTGTTTAGCAAGCTTTTCAAAAACAGCTGCTGTTTCACCATCTTCAGGTAAAAATTCTCTGAACCGGTAGAAAAAGGCAATTTTACGAAAAGCTGGGTAGAGTGTAACCAAGCCGCGTTTAAAAACTTCGTAAGCTTGTGCCTTAAGATCTGGAATTTCAGGTTGTTGAGGAAAGAATGCCATGGCACGTTCATAAGATTTTAAGCTATTTTCAAAATTGTTATGGGCGTTGTAGAGAGTTGCTAATTCCTTGAGAATTAAAAATTCAACGAAATCTCCTCGCCAAGTTAGCCGCAGGGCTTCTAGTTTACGAATTGTTTCTGCAGGGGAAAATTGCTTTGATTCATATTTTTTCTTGATAGTTTCAAGCTCTTCTTTAGCTGAATTTTTAGCAAGTTCTCCTCCGAGGTTTCGGCTTAAAAGAGGGTTGGAGGCAACGTTAGGATCTGTCAGCGTTATAAATTCATTTTGATAGTCCCTCAGCAGATTTTCTTGGGCAGACGTAAGGCTTGCATCCTTAAGCATTTCAAAAAAATCTTCCACTTGTTTTTTCTTCTTTAGCTGAAGTGCTGCCCCCATTCCTTTTAAAGCCAGGATTGGACGTAAGGGTTCAGGATAAGAGCTCAGAATATTTTTTTGTTTCTTCATTAACAACATCCCCTCTGAAGAGAATCCCATGCTGATTAGGGCAGCGCCTCTCCAGAGTGCTGCTTCAGATGGTAGGCTGGGGTTTGATAGAATTCGAAGTGCTTTGGCATATTCTCCATTAAGAAAATAAGCAGCTCCCATGAGCCCCATAAATTCAGCATCTTCCTTCAGGCGTTGGTTTTGCCCATAGACGAGTCTGAGGGCGCCTAAAGCCTCTGTGCCATTTCCGTTGGCAAGCAAGAACTGAGCAAACGATAATTGAGCTAAAATTCTATCTTCTTCAAGGGGTTGGGAAATTTGCGAGCTGAAGGTTGATTTTGCTTCGGAAAACGTCATGTCTTTAAGCTTCCAATCATTAAAATTAAATAATTTAATTTCTTCTTGATCTTGTCTATTCATACGCCGGTCTTCAATAGGTGAAAAATGGAGGCCCCCTGGTCGTGAAATAACCAACCGTTCTTTTTTAGGCTGAAAAGTCAAATCTGAGACAAAGGGTTCAAGGACAAGACCTTGAAGGCTTTTCACGAGACAAAAATCCGCATATCGAAAAATTCCAGGAAGCCCCAAACCAGGTGTTCGATCCGGCACGGCAATCCACTCTGTTTGACGTTCTGGGTCTTGAAAACGAACAACTTGAGGATCTTGCATCTGGACCAGTAAAGAAATAGGAGATGCTAGCGAAGCGACGAGGCGAGATGTTAAAAAAGGGTAAGTGCCTGTTGGATGTTGGGTATCATTTCCTAAAATAACACTCCATCCCTCTTCTGGCTTGTAGTCTATTGAGGGAACAATAGTATAGGGGATCTTCATTCTCAGGACGAAATGGGTGGGGTGCTGAAACTGTTCTGGGCTTTCAAATCCTTCCGGCAAACTAAATTTTCCCAATTCGCTGAAATGGGTGGTAACGGCATGATCAAGAATGATCCAAACGTAGGGGCGCTGAACAAAAACAGCTGCAACGGGTGGGGGGATCTTCGCGTGCAAGATTTTAGAAAAAAGAAGTTTCAAACCTTCAGAACGCTCGAGAGGCTTAATAAAAGCATGAAATGTCTCAAAAGACCCAGCAATGCCGATTTTTTGATGAAGATCAGAAGGGTTTTCAGGTTGCGGATCAAGGTTAGCTTCTAGGCGAGAGGCTTCTTTTACGGATTTTGGGAGCTGGATAATCTCAGGGGCGGGAATCGATGTTTTTGGGTCTTGAGGGTCTTTCAGCTGGAGCCTGACGCCAGTTTCAATAGCGTTGACATCAGCCTTTATCCCTTTGGAAAGGGCTAATCGAATGACGGTGCGTTGATTCTCATTCGTGACGCTAAGCAACCGAACACGCTTGGAGAGCTTTTCAAGCAAATCTTTTTCTACAAGGGAGATGCTGGGATCAAAGGTAAGTGTAATCTCTTCTTCTTTTTGCGATAAATCGTAGGCGATCTGTTTGCCCACTGGAAACTCAAGAATCTGGAAAACCCCTTGGACAGCAGGGGGGGGAGCAATGGAGGGAGCCCCGCTTGCTGATTCAAGAGGGGCCGCATGCCCGGGCCTGTCTGTGATCCAAACACTCCAAAGAACCAAACATAATTTAAAACTATTCGAAACAATCGTTTGCACGAGGTTTGCATTCAACATTTTGAGTGATCTCTGCTCCTTGGGGATTTGCTGAAATAAAAAAAATGAAAAATTTCTTCTATTTGGAGTCAATTTGTTTTTTGTTGAAATAGAGTGCCACCTATTTATTAAAAGGATCTTTTCAAAAAAGGATTCAGTTTTTTAAAAAAAGAACTTGTAGAGAAGAGCCTAGCGCAACTGTTTAAAGAAATCTTTTAAGAGTTGGGAGCATGCTGATTCTTGGACGCCTCCCCAGATATCAGGCTTGTAGAAACAAGACTTTGCTTGAAAAACACGCGCACCATGCTCTACGCCGCCGCCTTTTGCATCATAGGCTCCAAAATAGATGCAACCCACTCTGGCAAAGCTTATAGCTTGGGCACACATGGGGCATGGTTCAAGGGTGACGTAAAGATTGCAGAAAGAAAGACGTGATTCCCCCGTTATCTGAAATGCTTTTTCTAAAACAAGCAGTTCAGCATGGGCCAGCGGGCTTCCGCTGGCAACCATCTGATTACCGACACGCGCAATGAGGGATTCGGTTCTTCGGTCTACCATCACTGCTCCAACAGGCACTTCGCCCCGATCAGCGGAAGCTTTTGCCTCCTCCAACGCGATATCCATCCACCTATCCATATTTGTTCCTCAGATTTTTTGGATTTTAAAGGGTTGCTTCACTTTAAAAAATCTCGTTCTAAAAATCAAAAGAAACCCTGTTGAAGAAAAATAAATCTATAGAAAATAATGGGTTGGTTTAATTTAATGAATTTTTTAGTCGAAGTTTTCTAGGATTAAAAGCATCAGCCCCTGGCAGTATTGTTTTTTTTAAAAAGTCGCAAGGTTAAACCAAGATTTATAGCTTATGTTGTGTGTGTTGAAGGATTTGTTTCTAAAATTAAAAAAGATATGTCTAGTCTATACCAAAAGAATAAAATTTACCATTTTAGCCTCTTTCTTCAGCCTGATGGTTTTGACCAGTATTTTGATTATTTTTTATACCCATCGACAATTTATGGATGAATTTTCGTCCATTGTTGATGAGCAAGTTGATGTCATGGCTGATGGGGTCTCGCGACGGGTTTTTTCTTTTCTCGAACCTATCCAAGAAGTCACCCAAGCAACAAGCTGGATGATTGATTTGCCAGAGCAAATTATTAATGAAAAACGAAGCATAGCCTCCCATCTTTTGGGATTGCTGGATGCGTTTCCCCAAATAGAAAGTTTTACAATTGGCACGCAAGAAGGCTCTTCTCTAACAGCTACAAGGGTTTCTGGGAGTTCTGTCTATCGGTTTAATCCAGATAGATTTTTACCCCCTAACGTCGCTTACCGAGTGACCGTAGTAAATCGTCAACACGCTTTGATAAGAGAGATTGACGAATATTATGAAGCCCAAGGTGATCTGATTGACTCAGAAGAAAATAGCTCTGCTTCATCACCCAGCTCAAATTCTCCTGTCATTTATGATGCGAGGTCGCGTCCTTGGTATCAAGGTGTGAAAAAGACTCAAACTGTTTTTTGGTCAGATCTTTACCTCTATTCAAATAGTGCGGAAATAGGTATCAGTATAGCTTGCCCTATCTACTCAGCTAAAGGTGATTTTATTGGTGCAACCGCCGCAGATTTGAACATCAACGAATTATCTAATTTTTTGAAAATACAGTCCACTGGCCCTATTGCAAAGGTGTTCATCTTTAACCGGGAAGGTGAGTTGGCTGCTTATCCAGATATTATGGAAATATTAAAAATCAAGACTTCAGGTCTTGAGATGGTCAATTTAGAAACTTTATCTGATTTCAATCTAAAAAACGTTTATCAGGATTATATCAAGCGTCCTTATCAGAAAAAATTTATTTTCGAAGCAAATTCGAATATTTTCAAAGATATTGCTTATTTCGTCCAATTCTCTAACGCTTTTAACAAAGATTGGACGCTAGGTATCGTTATTTTAGGGGATAAATTTTTAGGCAACATCAAACAAATTCAAAAAGACACGCTTATTTTTTGTATAATTATTTTGATGTTAGCCCTTTTTTTTATGATTTTCATTTCAAGAAAAATTTCACGTCCCATTGAGGAAGTTGCTCATGATTTGAAACGAATTCAAAATTTAGATTTCGATCAAAAACTTTACCCAAAATCTCAATTTTCAGAAATTTCGGATATGCTGGAGGCTTTAAGAAATGTTGTTACCGTGCTGCAATCTTTTGGGAAATTTGTCCCTAAAACGTTGGTGCAACAGCTTGTGCTCGCAGGACGAGGGGCACAACTTGGAGGAGAGCAAAAAGTTCTCAGTGTTATGTTTTGCGATATCCAAAGTTTTACGACCATTTCTGAGAAGTTACACTCTGAACAGCTTCTCCTCCATCTTTCCGATTATTTCGAAGAAATGACCAACATTATTAAAAAAAATCATGGAACCCTTGATAAATATATTGGAGATTCCATCATGGCTTTTTGGGGAGCGCCCTTGCCTGATGCGCAACATGCTTATCGCGCCTGCCATGGCGTATTGGCCTGTATGAGGCGGTTGAACATCCTCAACGAAATTTGGGAAAAGCAAGAAAAGCCACCCATGCTCACACGATTTGGCATCAATACGGGGCCAATGCTAGTAGGGAACATGGGGTCTTCCGACAGACTCCAGTATACTGTGTTGGGGGACGTCGTCAATTTAGCTTCAAGGCTAGAACAATTAAACAAAGAATATGGAACCCGAATTCTTGTTAGTGAATCGACATACCTACCCATTCAAGACCTTTTTATCTTTCGTCCCATAGACCGGGTTGCAGTTAAAGGAAAAGAAAATAGTGTTCAAATTTATGAACTCCTCTCAGAAACTTTAGAAACGGCAACCTATCCGGTCCCTTCTTTCGTAGAGCTTTCATGGCTGACAACAGAAGCGTATGAAGCCTACTGTAAAGGCAACTGGGAAAAAGCTTTAAAGCATTATTGTGAAATACAAGAAGCCTTTCCGGATGATTTTTTATCGCAGGTTTTTATCAAGCGATGTTCCCAATTTATCAATAACCCTCCTCCAGAAGATTGGGATTTTATAACGCGTTTTGGCGGAAATTAGCTAGATAGTGTCGTCAAAAGATTTTTTTTTATGTTAGGATGATATGTAGAATCAATCAAAAAAAGGATTTTTTTATGACAGCTTCTCATCGACGTCACGATATTTCTGATCACGTATGGAGCCTTTTAGAGCCCCACTT
>JBOFKI010000141.1:0-13263 GCA_051657245.1 Alphaproteobacteria bacterium
TGTAAAAGATTTGGTCCCAGACCTCACCCACGCCTATGCCCAGCACGCGTCTGTTAAACCTTGGTTACAGAGTGACACGCCAGCCCCCGCTGGGAAAGAGCGGCTCCAAAGTGTCGAGGAGCGCGCCCAATTGGACGGCTTATGGGAATGCATCCTTTGCTTTTGCTGCAGCACCAGTTGCCCCAGCTATTGGTGGAATGGAGACAAATATTTAGGCCCTGCGGTGTTATTGCAAGCTTACCGCTGGATTGCGGACAGCAGAGACGAGGCAACCGGAGAACGGTTGGATGAGCTGGAGGATCCGTTTAAGTTGTATCGCTGCCATACCATCATGAATTGCACCCAGACGTGTCCGAAAGGGTTGAACCCTGCGAAGGCTATTGGCTCTATTAAAGAAAAATTGGTAGAGCGCGCAGAAAAGTAGGACTAGGAATTAGCTCCTACCTTTCCTAACCCTTCGTTAATCATTTTGCAAACAGTTTAGGGTAGGCTGGACGTGGATATAAAGATAAGGACTCCCAGGGGATGCAACACACAGCGCAAGAAAAATCTTTTTTAGGACTCAACCCAACAGGTTTTCATAAAGTTCTTTATAGCGAGTGGGGAGATTCTAGAAATCGCGATGTCGTCGTATGCGTCCACGGCCTTACGCGAAACCGCCACGATTTTGATTTTTTAGCCCAGCACCTGGCTGAAGACTACCGTGTCATTTGCCCAGATGTTGTGGGCAGAGGAGATAGTGACTATCTGGGAGATGCTTTTTTATACTCCTACCCCCAATACCTTGCGGATATGACAACGCTGCTATCCAGAATTAATGTGGATCGTGTTTCTTGGGTTGGCACCTCCATGGGAGGGCTGATGGGAATTATGCTCGCTGGATTTCCCCAAACCCCCCTTAAAAAATTGATTTTGAATGACATCGGCTCTGTGGTTTCTGCTGAAGGCCTAAAGCGCATCGCGACCTATGCAGAAGTTCAAACAAGCTTCAAAACAGAAGCAGAAGCTCGCACCTATCTCCTTGAAAATCACCTTAAATTTATGGGTAAAATTGGGGAAGAAGCTTTAGAAAATTTACTTAAGCACAGTGTAAAATTCAACGAAGCGAAAGAAATATGGGAATTTGCTTATGACCCCGCAGCAGGCCACACTTTTTCTAAAAATGAAGAATATGTGGATGTTGATTTTTCAGCCCACTGGAACAATATCAAGTGCCCTACCTTTCTTCTTCGGGGGACGTTGTCTGATATTATCTCCGCTGAAACGGCCAAAAAGATGGCCCAAAAAAAAGACGTCAGCGTCATTGAGCTTCCAGGGATTGGCCACCCTCCTTCACTTTCAACCCCTGAACAGGTAAACATCATTAAAGATTGGCTTAAAAAATAATAACTTACCTATTTTGGCTTCCCGTCTCCGCCGCGGGGGTGACAAAAAAGGTAATTGAAGTGACACATAAGATAGTTTTAAATCCCAAAGATAGATTCCCTTTTTTAAAAATCGCTGCAACCAACCATCTTTTGGTGAGCTGATAGCTTCTCTTTGTCATTCCCGCCTCGCTTTGTCATTCCCGCGGAGGCGGGAATCTAGGCAATCCTACCACCTGGTACTGCTACTGAAGCATCATGTTTGTGGAATTTTCCTGGATTCCCGCTTCCGCGGGAATGACAAAGGGGGTCCAAAGAATTATTTCTAGAGATGTAGTTTCTTAAACCTCTTAAAAACTGTAACACAAATTTATCCAAGGCTCACAACGGCCTCGTTTGGGCCTCCAGCTGGCGCAATTTTTGATTCAAAATAACGAGCGATCCTAAGTCAATCACGGTGTTGGCCATCATTTGCTTCAGAAAAATTTGGTAACGTTGATGGGGCTCATGGTAGGCTTGTTCCCATGCTTCAATAGCACGTTTCACCGAAAGGCCTTTCCCCGCAAAGGTTAGAATATTCGAAACGAAGGAGCAGTGTGCCACTTGAACTTCTTCTCGAATGCTGCGGAATGCCGTCCGTAACCAATAGGTTTCTGCAGGAAACGCATAGGCAGTTTCCCAAAGCCAGCGCAGCCCTAAAGACTCCCCAATCGTGTGATAGACCCAGGCCACATCCTGCACAGGTAAATTGAGCTTTGAAGCTATCTGCACGATATCTCCAGAAAGAGAAAGTAGATGCAGCAAGATAAGCTGTTGCGCAAACGCTTTAGGCAATCCGCTGGAAACAAGCTGCTCCACTTTGACATCCAATTTTTGGCGATGGGATTCTGGGAGTATATTCAACAACACATCAGACAGGATTTTAAATTGTTTTTGGTAAGGCGTGACAATAGATTCAACTTTCCCATCCAGTTGCTCATTCCCAAGAAACCAATTCGTTGAAACTTTAACAGCTCGATTAACCTCCCACATGATGTGCTGATGTAAGGTGAGGTTGAGGGGCAACTGCTCCAGGGTATCCTCCACAGATTCCAGCTGCAAAATATGACGAATAACAAGAATGGCTTTTAAAATGCGAGGGATGGGCTGGCCCGTCAGGCGCGCAATCTCAAACACAAACGTTGGCCCCGTTGTGTTGACAACCGAATTGCTGACATGGGTAGCGATAATCTCCCGGCGCAAAGCGTGCTGTAAAATAGCTTCTTGAAATTTTGAAGCTAAAACTTCGGGGAAATATTGCACCAACATGGGGACTAAAGCTGGGTCATCGACCACATCAGAGCGCAGTATTTCTTGATAGAGATAAATTTTTGCATAAGCCAACAACACACACAGCTCAGGCTTTGTAAGCCCCATCTGAAGCGACTGTCTGCGAGAAAGCTCTGCCTCATCAGGTAAATTTTCAACACTACGGTCGAGGCCTTGCAGACGCTCGAGGTCTTGAATCAGAAAACGATGTTCTTCCAAAAGATAGGGCGCATGGGCATGGGCAAGAGATACAGCTTGGTTCTGCCAATAATTATCTTGGAGGACCAGATGCGCAACCTCATCCGTCATGCTTTCCAGAAGCTGGTTCCTTGCCTCCAGCGGAAGGGTTTGTTGTTCAAGAAGGGGACGGAACAAGATTTTGATATTGACCTCGTGGTCTGAACAATCCACGCCAGCCGAATTATCCAAAGCATCCGTATTAAGGTTCCCTCCTTTGAGGGCATATTCAATGCGGCCCCCTTGGGTAAGGCCTAGGTTAGCCCCTTCAGCAATCACCTTTGCCTGAATGTCTCTTCCATCAACCCGACACCCATCGTTGGCCTTGTCGCCAACTTCAGCGTTGTTTTCGTGGCTTGCTTTTACAAAGGTGCCAATGCCCCCAAACCAGAGAAGATCTACCTGAGCTTTGAGGAGGCAACGTATGAGCTCTTGGGGAGTCAAGGAATCTTCTTTTATCTGGAGCATCCCTTTCACTTCGGCAGATAAAGAGATGCGCTTCGCAGATCGTTCAAACACCCCCCCCCCTTCTGAGATGAGGTTGGGTTGATAATCCATCCATGTAGATCGGGGGAGCTCAAACAAGCGTTTCCGCTCCTCATAACTCTTCAAAGGATGGGGGTTTGGGTCAAGAAAAATGTGTTGATGGTTGAAGGCTGCAACCAGCTTGAGGCTTTTGGACAACAGCATACCATTACCAAAAACGTCTCCTGACATATCCCCCACCCCCACAACCGTGACAGGGTCTTTGCTGACATCTATGCCAAGGCCCTTAAAATGGTGTTCAACAGATTTCCATGCACCCCTGGCTGTGATGCCCATTTTTTTGTGATCATACCCAACGGACCCCCCTGAAGCAAACGCATCTCCTAACCAAAAATTAAATTCATGGGAGATCTGATTTGCGATATCCGAAAACGTCGCAGTTCCTTTGTCAGCTGCGACCACGAGGTAGGGGTCTTCATCATCATATCGAACGGTTTTTTCAGGGGAAACAAGCTTGCCCTTAACCCAGTTATCGGTCAATTCTAGCAGCGCTTGCATAAAGCGCTTATAGCAACGAATGCCTTCTTCCAGCCATGCTTCCCGGGTTGGAGCATCTGTTCTTTTAACAACAAAAGCGCCTTTTGACCCCACGGGAACGATGACAGCATTTTTAACCGTTTGGGTTTTCCATAAATCATGCAACTCCGTACGATAGTCTTCGGGTCTGTCTGACCAGCGAATGCCACCCCTTGCAACTTTTCCGCCTCGCAAATGGATCGCCTCAAACTGAGCCGCATAGACGAAAATTTCGTAGAGTGGAATAGGACGCGGGGATTCATCCACCCGCTGGGAATGAAGCTTCACCGAAAGGTAAGGTTTTGAAGCTCCTGAAGCATCTGTTTGGTAAAAATTGGTTCGAACCGTCGCGGTGATGAGGTTTAAAAAACGCCGCAGGATACGATCTTCATCGCTGTTGGTGACGCCGTCTAACAATTTTTCCAAAACTGCTTGCTTGTCGACGCACGCAGCCTCTCGATCTCCCTCAACATCAGGGGAGAACCTAAGGCAGAAAAACGCCACCAGCTCTCGCACAATTTCTGGTTCTTTGGCCAGTACCTGCTCAATATAGGCCTGGCTAAACGGCGTGTTCAGCTGCTTTAAATAGCGGGAATAGGTTCTCAGAATCTGGCATTCTCGCCAGGTTAAACCTGCTTCTAACACAAGACGATTAAAGCCATCATTCTCAGCTTCTTGGTGCCAGACTTTTAGAAAAGCTTCCAGAAAAAGGGCTTGTTCACCAGCTGAAGGGGCACGCCCGGAGAGAAGCGGAAAGACTTCTAGGGAATGGATCCAGAAGGGCTCTTCCCGCCCCTGGAGCAAAATTTTAAAAGGAATTTCTGTTGTCACTTTAAGCCCCATCTGCTCAAAAACAGGCAAAATATTGCTTAGAAAGATGATGCTGTGGGGGTTATAAAGTTTAATCTGTAACGTTGCGCCTGAACTGGATTCAATTGGTTTGAGGGAGACTTGAAGCGTATCTTGTTGAAGCGCCGCCTCGATAAACCCGATATCACGCATGGCTTCTTCTGCATCAAATTGATCTCGGTAGGCCCTTGAAAACGCCTCACCATATTGGTTAAATAGCAGCTCGCCAGCTTCATCACCATAGCGCTTTTTAACGCTTTTTTTGAAAAAATCTCCCCAGGTGAACAACTGTTGGAACAGTTGTTTCTCAATAACTTGGGTATCATAAGTTTCCAGCTTAAGCTCTTCTGGAAGCGAGATGATATAGTGCAGACGGGCAAAGGCCAGATCCCCTAAGTGAATATTCCACGAACTAATCTTTCCTTGAAAAATTTTTTCTAATATTTCTCCCATTTTTTTCCGAAGGGTCGCACCATAACGCTCCCTTGGGATATAGATGAAGCAGGAAAGGTAACGCCCAAATTGGTCAGGGCGCATGAAAAAGCTGAGCCGCTGGCGTTCTTGGAGCTGTAAAACTGAAAAACTCAACTCATAAAGTTCAGCAATTGAACTTTGGAGCAACTCTTCCCGGGGAAGAGTCTCCAACACATGAATCAGGGCTTTCCCATCATGCCAATTGGGAGCAAGACCCGTGTGCTTCAGGACTTGATTGATCTTATACCGAAGGAGAGGGATATCCCGGGCACTTTGGTTATAAGCACTGGAGGTAAAAAGGCCTAAAAACTGATGAAACCCAACAACATGACCCTCAGCATCAAACTGTTTAACACCAATGCAATCCATGAAATCAACGCGGTGAATGGCGGAACGTTGGCTAGTCTTCGTAATAATAAGAGGCTGAGATTCTAACAAAAATTGGATATTTTCAGGCCTGCGACGCACACCTTCAAAAACAACCTGGAGCTTTTGTCGCTCAGGCGCCCTTAAAATACCCAATCCCGCATGGGCATCAACACCTTGGATGAGGTTATTTTCTTCCCTAAACTGATACGCGCAATAGCCCAGGAAGGTGAAATGATGGTCTCCCAACCAAGAAAGAAAATCCAAGGTTTCACGAAATTCTTCATCTTTTTGAGAAGCGGGGTAGCGTTCCAAATCCCCCAGAGCTTCTTGCACCTTAGCGCGCATTGCTTGCCAGTCACCAACGGCCAATTGGATATCTTCCAAGATAGACAGAATCTGCGCTTTAACTGCAGGAAAAGCACTGGGCAAGATGTGTTCCGTGGTCTCATAACGAATGAAAGATTCATCAATGGAGCCCGTACAAGAAATCTCCCGAGGCGAACAAAGAGAAAGAAGCTCACCACGACTGTCTCGTGCTACCCTGAGCACAGGATGGAGGACAAAATTTAAAGATAACCCTTTTGCGTTTAAAAAAGCAGCGATGGAATCAACCAAAAAAGATAGATTATCGTGGACCACGTCAATGATCGTGCGTTGAAATGGCTGCCCTTCTTCTTCAAATGTTTGGTTAGAAATGCGAACTTTTGGGGTTCCCGAAGTCCGATTTTGCAAAAAATCCCAAGCCTGAAGCGCCACTTCAGATAAGTAAGCAGGGTCTTTTTCATCCAAATCATAGGAAGCTAAATTGTGGTAAAGTTCCTCTACAAAAGCCCCGAAAACCTCTGCTTTATCTTGTGGGACACTACCCAGAGCACCTGCTAGGATAGCTTTGACTTTTTCGTTCCTTAAATCTTTATTACGCACTTTTTCCCTCTCCCCGCTTCCCATTTTTCAAATTATTATACACAATTTGATTAGAAACCTTCAAAAAAAGCAGCCTCTCACCCTACTTCCTGTTTTCTAACATGTTCTTTTTCAAAAGTCAGGAACTATTTTTTAAAATAGGAGACCGGTTTTCGGCTTTTAAAAAAATATCCAAAGCTATAGAGCCCTCCCAGCAGCATGGCAAAACACCCAATCCAGATCCAAGGCGCTAGCGGAAGGTACATAGCTTTGATCTTCCAGGTTTTGTTTGAGTAGGCTTCCTCCAAAATCGTATACACATCTGCAAGCCCTGTGGTGTAAAGGGCGGTTTCAGAAATCAAAGATTCTTGCGGGTGATAGAGCCGTTTTTCCGGCTTTAATATGGCAAGCTCTCTCCCTCGTTGACGCAGCTTCAGCCGTGCTTGATAACGGTCAAACAACTTCCCTTCTTGAAGATCTACAGACGTTAAGGTCAGCGCATAAGGCCCCACCTGCATGAACCCTTGGAGTGGAAGAACTGCTTCGGTTTCTACACGCCAAAAGCTGGCAACCCCTAAGCCGATAAAGGTAATCCCAACACCAGCGTGGGCCAAGAGAGCTCCCAAACGCGCTCCATCCCCTTGGCGTATGACGCGCCAAGCCCAAAAACTGGTGCCCCATAGCACCCATGCCCCAAGGGATAGAACCACCAGGGCTAGCAATGAAGGGATGCTGACGACAAGGCTGATTAAGAGCACGCTCCCCAGGGCTAGGGTTGCTGCAAAGCTGAGGGGGGCAAGGGCTTTTGAGAGCCTCCCCTCCTCGGTCAAAAAAGGCACCAGGGGCATAACCAGCAAGGCCACGCTCGCGAAGGGGAATAGAATAAAGGTGAAATAGCTGGGGTCAAGCGCAACGGCTTTTCCTGTCACCCCTTCGTAACCCAGTGGGAAAAAGGTTCCAAGCAACACCATCAACGCCATGCCCACGAAAATAAACCAGTGAAGCTTCAAACCACCTTGGTAAGACAAAAAAGCGCTTAGAGAGGATTGATAAAGAAGGCCACGCTTACGTACAAAGCTATACCCTAGCAGGCCAAACCCCAGGAAACTGAAGCTCGCAAAAATAAGAAAGAGGTAAAAACCCTTTGCAGGATCGTAAGCAAAGCTGTGAACAGAGGAAAGAACCCCCGCTCGGGTTAGGTAGATCCCCAATAAACAAAGGGAAAATGCCAAAACGCTGGCCAGCAAATATCCCCTCAAGAAAAAAGAAGGTTGCGGATGTGAGCCGGACCTTAGAACATGAAGCATCGCTGTTCCTACAAGCCACGGCATGAGCGACGCATTTTCGACAGGATCCCAAAACCACCAGCCTCCCCAGCCAAGCTCATAATAAGCCCACCAGCTTCCCCATCCAATGCCAAGGGTTAAAAATGACCAAGCTAGCAGGGCCCAGGGGCGCACCAGCCGTACCCATGAGGACGCGTTTTGGTGCAGCATAAAAGCAAGGCTCCAGGAAAAGGGAACGGAAAACCCTAGATAGCCAAAATAGAGCGTGGGCGGATGAGCCAACAATGAAGGGTCCTGGAGCAAAGGGTTAAGGGCCAACCCTTGGGAGGGGATCTTCTCCAGAGGAAAGGGCTCAAACGGATGGCTTAAAACAATCATAAAGCATAGAAACGAAAGGGTTATTAATCCTTGAACCGTCACAGCTGTGGAGGTTCGTGCTTGGGATTGATGCAAGGTGACCAACAACGCTGCAAACAAGCTCAACATCCAGCATCCCAACAACAAAGAACCTTCATAATTCCCCCACAGGGCCCCTAGGCGAAAGAACCAAGGCATGTGGGTATGATTATTGGAAAAAACGTTCAAAAAAGAAAACTGACAGCTGACATAAGCCCACCCAAGAATCAACAAACATAAGCTTAAAAAAGCCAGCTGCATGAGTGTTGAAATTCGGAGCAGCTGAAACCGTTTGGGCGAGAAATGCCAGACATTCCATCCCCCTGCCACACCCTGCACAACGCCAAACGCAGCAGCAAGCCACAGGAAAACCAGTCCTATTTCTGGGGCGAAGTGGGAGAATGCTGCCATCTGCCTTTTTCCTTTAAGGATTGAACAAGCTCTCGGGGCATGTAGGTTTCATCATGTTTGGTGAAAAGCTTACGTGCGTGAAACTGTTGACGGTCCTCTTGCCAAATGCCTTCCACGACAACACCCTGCCCCTCCCGAAATAGGTCTGGAAGGCATCCTTGATAGTGTACCCAAATTTCGTGATTTTCATCTTGAAGCATAAACCGTTTGTTTTCGAATTTTCCATGGAAAGAGCCTGCTTTCACCAGCCCCCCCAGCCGAATCAGCTTTTCTTGCGTGCGCTGATCCAGAGAAAGGCTTAAAAAATGCTTGGGCGTATAAAAAAAAATCATGCTGGTTTGAAAAGCGTAAAAAATAAGGCCCAGGCTACAAGCCACCAACAGCAATAGGAGAAAAAGCTTGATCAAACGACGCCATTTTTGTTTTAGCCCCCCCAGCATATCAACGAAATTTTTCCGTCGAAGAATCCAGCGCATCACCTTCGGTGAGGCGCGCATAAATCTCTTTGGCTTTTCGTGCTGAAACCCGCAAATGTCTTGCTAAAAAAATAAGTGCTGATATGGCAAAACCATAGGCTCCCCACACATAAATCCCATAACCCTCCATCTGTAGCCAATGCCAGATTTTATACATAGGTCTTCAGCCGCTTCTTGCGCCCTTTTTTCTTCTTGACTGCAGCAACCAACTTCGATGGCGCATTGACGATCACAATGTGAGCCGCTTGGTCCCATACAGGGATATCTTTCCAAGAGTTGCCGGCATAAATAAAGCGTCCAGGACCAAATGTATTCGCCAGAATGGTTGCTTTGATGATTCCAACAACGTTTTGAGTTCCTTGACTGGCAATGACTAATTTAAAAAAGCCCAAATAATTAGCTATTTTTTTAGCAACGAGAAGGTCTGCCCCTGTTGCAAGAACCAAAGTTTTTCCCTCTTTTGACAAGCGCTTTAAATCTTTTAAAAGCTCTGGGTGATAAGAGAGTGTTGCAGGATCCAACATTACTTTTTGGGCCAGAGCCCGCTTGAACGCTGCCCTCCCTTTGAAGCAAAACGTGAACGCCACCTGCAGCACACCAAACCAAGATTTTTCCCACAATTTCTTGAGCAAAATCCACAAGGTTTCTTCCCTCACAAGGGTGCCATCCAAATCAATACAAATGGGAAGATTTTGGTCTTCTATCATGGCATTTCATCCGTTTCAACAGGCTTTAAGATAATGACTTCGTTGGGTGCTGCATATCCTAACAGTAAACGAACTTGATATTCCAGCAAATCAGGGTCAATTTCTTTAGACATCAACCCCACCTTTGTTTCCAGCTCTTCTTTTTCCACCATCAAAGCTTGCAAATGACGTTCTTGAAGCTCACACTCTCTAGAAAGTTTCATCCACCCGAATATGCCTCGTTCCCCCTGAATGGCGTGGTAGACAAAATACATCAGCGTCAATCCAAGCATCGAAGGTATCAAGCCTTTCGAAAGCTTACGAGGAACCCAAAATTTCATCTTATTTCCTTTTTCATCATTTAATATCTGGTTTATATAATCGTATTCGTCAAGCTTGGGCTTCTCCCTGTAATAGAATAGGAAGGTGTTGGAACTTGAATACCTGCTTCATCAAAAACTTGCTTCAAAATACGATTAAATCCACGCCGAACAATATCTTGCTGGCTTGGCATTGTCCTCAAGCGCACCTGAAAAATCATTGAAAAATCTGTTACTTCGTTGATGCCACGTATTTCAAGAGGTGCCAACACTTTTTTTGAAAACGAAGGTGTTTTTTTAAGAATTTGATAAGATTTTTCAACAAGTTGTTGAATGTGATCCACATTTTCGTTGTATGCTATGGATATATTGCAAATAACACAAGAAAAAAGACGGCTCTTATTTCCCACAATCCCGATTTGGCTAAACGGGATGGTCAGCAAAATCCCATTGTCCATCCGCACCCGTAAGGTACGCAGGCTTAAATCTTCTACAATACCTGCTTTTCCATCAATCTCTACTTGATCCCCCACCACAAGGGTGTTTTCTAAAATCATGAAAAAGCTGGTCACAAAGTCTTTAACAAAAGATTGAACGCTAAACGCAATACCTGCGGTTAAGATACCAACGCTGGCAAGGATGGGGGTGATGTCATAGTTCATTGATAAGATGATAAGGATCATAGGAACCCACACCACAATCCGCAACAGCGTTCTCACAATACGAAAAAGCGTTTTAAAGCGCGCCAGGGCAAAATCACCGTCTGCGGGGCTCTCTTTTTGTTTGGCTTCTAGGTAGTAGCGCAAAATTCGATCACCCCCGTAAATCAAGATATACCCAGACAAAATAAGCGCCAGAATATCAACGCCCTGCTGAAGAAATTTTGTTCCTAAAGTTTCTTGAATAGAATTCAAAAATTTGATTTCCCAAACCTCTGCAAAAACCCAGATCCCTAGCAAATACACAGAAACATTGAGAAGCCTGGAAAAAAATGAGTTTGTTTTGAGCATGGTATAAAGAGAGGTGCTCTCAAAACTTTTGCGCCTTTTCCAAAGGTAAGACAAACGCACCTTCCGGATAAAACGGGCTAATTTATTGCAAATGGGGATTAAACAAAGGGTCAGAACCAATGGACCAAGGGCCCGCCCCAAGCTTACCTCATCAAACAACCACAATAAATAGACGATGACACAAGCCAGAGAAGCTAACCCCCACCAAAAAGAAGCCATAGCTTGAGCTAATAAAAACCGGCTTCTTAGCAGGGCCAAAGTGATTGGTCTTCTTAAAGCTGAAAGCATCAAAATAGCAAACATTAAGAAAACAACTCCAACAACCCCTGAGATGATTTTTTGTCCCCCCTCTTCAACATGGAAAAGAACGGCTAAGTCCATGCAAAACACACCAACGACATAGGTAACTGTCATCCCCTTGATGCTGGAAGAAAATCGTTGGATCACAGAGCGTGGCAACCTAGCGAAAAAAGGAAATGGTTTCGGCTGATGAACCAATAAATGGGTCAGACGCCAAATAAGCCAAAGTAAACAACCGCCCATAGAAAGGGAAGCGACAACCTGACGCTGAACAATCCCCTGCTCCAGGAGAAAAAAGGATGTTAATTGGGAAAGTATAAACACAACCAAAGGAATGGCAACAAACAAACTAGATAATAAAAATTGAGAAAAAGGAGATAAATCCCGCTTGCGACTCCATTTAAAAAACGTTTTAAGGGTTTTTTTCAAACCATAGGACGCACTATAGGCCAACCCAAGCCCTACGCCCGTCGCCACCAAAGCCTTCAAAAAAACTTCCGCAACTTCCCCCCAAAACAGCGGCGCAAAAAAAAGAAAGACAGCCTTGTTAAGTTTTGAGAAAGAAAAGAAACCTTCTTTTAAAAAATTTCCTTTTTCAGAAAAGTAAGCCATAATTCGCGGGAAGTAGGTCCCCGCAAAAGAGGCAACACCTGCTTTTTGCTTCTTTTTAGAATCTTCTTCAAGGCTTTCCTTCAGATTGTCAAAATCCTTTTGGAGCTTCTTTAAGTCTTGCTCCAACGTGACCATCTGGGATTTAGGGGTTCTAGCAGCCTGGAAGGAAGGAATATCAAGGGCTATACAGGGAGAATTAAGCCCCACCCACAAGACCCATGAGAGCATGATGTACAAAAAAGTTGAAGAAAAGGGCAGCATTTTTTTATACGCAACCTAGTTTTATTATATTGGGTGCATTGTAACGCTCTTTTGAAAAAAAACAACCAGCTCTTTACATAACATCATCACGAGATAGTGAAACAAACGGCACTGGACGGCTGTGACGCCAGGAAGCGCTCCAACTTTTCGCACCCTCAGCTATTTTTAAAAAACTTCCCATTCTATTTGTCATTAATAAAATTCTATATAAAAAAATCAATTGACTAAGAGATAATTTTTAAACATATCTTGAAAAAACAAAGGAGCCATCTAATGAAACAAAAAAATAAAATTGTCGTTGCCATGATTTGCGCAGGGGGTGCACTCTCTATCATGCCAGGGTATGCGGGACAAAAATTAGAACTTCTCGCCGAAGTAACAAAGAAAGCAACGAACAAAGAATCAAAAGAGGCAGCAAAGCTGTTTGCCTCGAGTCTTAAAAATCCTTATGAAGAACAAGCCACTAAAATGTGTTTCTTTAAAGCGGCTATAAAGCTGGGTCTCATCAGTTTTAAAACCTCGAAAGAAGACCTCAATCTTCAAACTGTGCTTACAAAAATTGCTTCAGGTTCTCCAGATGTGATGCCTAAATCCCTTCATGGTGACGAAGACTTAAAATTTGCCATGGAAGCATTGGAAAACCAACTTAAACAACTCACATGGTGTTATGATTTTTCTTACCATGCTCAACAGACATTCCTTCTTCTAAACAGAAAATTTAGTCGATATTTCTCCAAAGTGATGGGAATTGAATCTTTTTTAAAAGAAGACAAGCCTTTACAGAACGTTCAAGCACCCTCACCAAGCAAAGCATCCCATACAAAATCTCCACAAGCACAGCTTAAATTGTACCAAGATCTCCAAGAAGGTCTGGATTTATCGTTTAAAAAAAATAGCTTGCCACGCGTTATGGATTCATTGTTGGAGGCTTACCGGGAT
>JBOFKI010000142.1:0-1090 GCA_051657245.1 Alphaproteobacteria bacterium
TATGGGGGAAGCTGAACCGCCCCCAAAACATACCCCAAACCGCCCCCGTCTTCGAGGCCTTGATTTTATTGACTTAGTTATATGTTGAACCATGATTCAACTTTTTTCCAATCCCTTAGTAAAAGATTTAAATTTTTAGATGACAAAAAACACGAGCGAAGCGACCCCAAACAAAAACCAAATGCGAAGCAGCAAACGAAGTGCGCAGTCCTAAACATATATTTTTTCTTTTGACTCTTTTGTGTGGGCGTGATATAATTTAGTATACTTTAAAGGAGGTATCGAATGAAACTAATAGAATGGATTGACGCCGAGATAGTTGAAAACCGTAAGCTTATTACTGAGTATGAAAAGCACATATACAGGATAAGACACGGCCTGGACTTAGAGGACGGGGAAACTAGAGACTCTTTCACGATTAAAACTCTATGCGACTCTAAGAACGACTCTATCAAGTTTGTTAGGGGCGGTATAAAAATGCTAGAAAAGTTAAGGGCTAAGGTGGCGAAATGAAACATGAAGAAATACTAGAAATGTTAAGTGAAGAGTTTGAGGGCAACGTGCTATGTATAGAGGTTGAATTTGTAGGTGAGCCTGATATTAACGTAACTGAGTACATGGACGAACACACTTTTTTAGAAAGGTTTCATAGCGACACTATAGAGTACGGTAATCAGCCTATGGTTATAACAAGCATGAGAGCGGTATACGAACCGCACGGAAACAAAAAAATAAAAGTAAAGGGGTTTATGATATGAGAAAAGCACAAAAAGTAAAAGACACGCAGAGAGGGCTTAAGAAGGCGTATAAGCAGCTTTTGATTGACCCGGCAATGCAACTCCAGGTTGCTGTGACGAACAGGGTTTTAGGGTTACTTAAGGACGGTACAGAAGAACATGAGATTGTAAACACGATAGCTAAAGAGCAAGGTTCGGTTATCGACAAAATGAGAGTTGATTTTGCTCACCTGGAAATGACAGATAAATTCTATAAAGATTTGGCTTTCAGTACTAAAGAGATAGAAGACATTGTAATGCACGGTAAAGCGCTTCAGGCTGAAATGGAGGCCAAGTATGGAGAAATTTAAGGT
>JBOFKI010000143.1:0-1473 GCA_051657245.1 Alphaproteobacteria bacterium
GTCATCAATGGAGACCCGGCCTAGGATTTGCCCCTTCTGCTTTGCTGCATCGCGCTTGCGATACTTCTTTCCCAGGGCAGACGCACGAGAGAAAGCGTAAACAGATGTTGCTACCAGGACTTGTGTAAATAGTGAATGAGGACTATAACAGGTAATCATATCTTCTGGAGTGATTACCGTGGCGTTTCGTGAAACGAGTGTCAGCAAGCACTTTATAAAAATTATCGACCCGCGTGACGAAGTAAAAACGCAGCATTCGCTGCTGAATATCCTTACGATAGTTTTATGCGCGGTAATAGGTGGCTCGGAGGATTTTTACGATATTGAGGAATTTGCGAAATGCAAGGAAGAATTTTTTCAAACATTCCTGGACTTACCTAACGGAATACCGTCTCATGATACGATTAATCGAGTTATATCAAGAATTGACCCTCAAGAATTTTCGAATTGCATCGTGGAGTGGACGAAAGCACTATCAGAAAAGCTGAAAGGTGTCATCGCAATAGACGGCAAAACATTACGTCGTTCGTTTCAGGACGCATCGAAGAAAAATCCGCTTCATGTCGTAAGTGCGTGGTCATCTGAGAATGGCATTGTCCTTGGTCAGGTTCAAACTGATGAAAAATCTAACGAAATCACAGCGATTCCGGCACTTCTCAAACTTCTTGATATCGAAGGCAGCATTGTAACGATAGACGCTATGGGGTGTCAGACGGATATTGCACAGAAAATTGTTGATGGTGGCGGCGACTACGTTTTGGCGTTGAAAGGGAATCAGAAAAACACTTTGGACTCGGTGAAGTACTTGTTTGACTGGGAATTAAAAAATGATTTTAGCGGTGTGTTTCATACGGAAACGTTATCCGTTGAAAAAGGTCATGGCAGAATAGAAACGCGTAAGGTTTATTCGATAGGCGAGCTGGGTAAACTTGAAGGGCTTGCTCTTGAAAAATGGCCTGGGCTTCAAAGCCTCACAATGATCGAATCGGTGAGAGAAATCAAGGGTTCTTCGACGAAAGAACGCAGATACTATATCAGCAGTTTGCCTGCCGAGGCTAAAGTGATTGGCGATTCTGTCCGCTCCCACTGGGGAATCGAAAACAGTCTTCATTGGGTAATGGATGTAACGTTTCATGAGGATTATGCCAGAAACAGAAAAGATCATAGCGCGGCGAATATGGCGACAATGCGCCATTTTGCGCTGAACTTGATTAAGCAGGATAAAAATTCCAAGGGAAGCATAAAGGGCAAACGTAAAAGAGCTGGATGGAACGATGATTATCTTCTCAGACTGATTGGCTTACTCTGATGCGTCTGCCCTGCCATAAAATGAGGCGTGCTGTTCAGTATTTTTAAAAATGGGATAGAATAAGACAAATCATAGCGCTTGGGGGCCTTATTGTGAGTGAGCAAATCAGTTTTTCAGAAGAATTTTCCTCATATCTTAAGGGTAAAAATATAGAATGCACAAAA
>JBOFKI010000144.1:0-1929 GCA_051657245.1 Alphaproteobacteria bacterium
ATTCATCATCATAATCCCTCTCACAAAGGGTACAGACAAAGAGGCTACCCTAAGCACAGACACTAAGTTAAGACCTAGCGTATGACTTAGAAGGAGAAAACATTAAGTTTAATCTTAGTGTTCGGCCTAGGGTCACCCCCCTGTCCTTCCTATTGTGGTGGGTTAATAACCCCATGATTTACATAGAGTTTTCACCTCGAATCTGAAACATTAACGCTAGACCCACGGTATTGACACAGGGTTTAACTTAGCGTAGGGCTCAGACCACGGGCCAGTGTTGGTCTAACACATGCTCGATAAAGACGTCAGCGCTCGGGAATGCCACAGGGACTAACCCAGCGTTAAACAAGGTGGTCAGCTCGGCGGTGAACCGCTCGGTGAAATCCTTACGCTTAGCCTTACGGTAAACGCTTACAGCTTCCTCGGCGGTGCTGAAGTGGCCCAGTGAGCGCGTCTTGCCCTCTGACTCAAGGCGCACCCGGTAGGGCTTCGGACGGTCAGGGCGCAGCATGTAGCCTTGTGACATGTTCGACATGTAGCGATTCAACTCTCTGGACACAGGCAGGCAGACGCTAGGCCCATACAGTGTGTTGCCGTTAACAAGAATATCCTTGTCAACTTCAGGGACGAACCCCAGACACTCGGCGGCCTCTCGGTGCCACTGGTCAAACGCGGACTTATTACCTGACCACTCGTCGCTAATGTGGGTAGCGGAACAGCGTGGACTGCGCACACGGGCACCTAGACTGGTGAAGGCAGGCACTGACGGTGAGGACAGCTTACACCCAGACTCTATAAATTCTAGCAGGGTGGCGGGCTTAGTGTTTCTGGTCATAATGGATTCTCCTAAAGTTGTGATTGTGTGATTGCGTGACAATTATCGGTAGCGGTGCAGGCCGCATCCTTGAAACAATCAGGGTAACCAGTGTGGCAACTCTCATAATCTCAAGGATAAGGTCTATCAAAAGTCGTGGGATGTGATGGAATGCTGACGAACGCCCAAACAAAAGGCCCACCAGTACGGTGAGCCCTTGGGTCTAGCTTGAGGTTGATGTGACCGGGTATCGCTACCAGCCAGTAAAGAAGGTTCGCCAGCTGTCAGGCTCAGCGGCCATTGCTCCGATAGCCAAAGGGTTGTACCCTATGTGCTGGGCCAGCCTGTCAGCCTTAGCGTTGTTGATGCGCTCGACCTTAGACCAATCGGTGTCAGCCTTCTTGGCCAATCTCCGGGTCTTGGCTTCTTGCTGTTGCTGTTTGGCCTCTTGGCGTCTGCGCTCGGCTGCTGCTCTACGGCCTGCCTTGGTGCGCTGACCTCGGGTCAATGCTTTGGGTTGGGTCTGGGTGTTGCTCATAGTGGCGGCTCCTTGGTGCTGCTCAAAGGCGCTTGACTGGCTGGCGGCTGCCATGCTTCACCCAAGCTCGACTCCCTGTAGTCTAACACGTAGAGAGACCCTAGGGCCACCTCTATCGGTCAAACTTTAACAGGTCTGCGAGCCTTCCGCTTAGATGGTCAATCAGGTTTCCCTCAACTGCCCACACTCCCAACACGCCGGAACAACAACCGGTCTCCTACCCTGCCTAACCTCGCTGTATGTCGCGGGTGTTTCATCCCTCACGGTGGCAATGGCGATTACTGACGGTCGCTGGCTCTACGCTTGCCGCTAGGTTGGTTCCCCATGTAACGGCCATCTATCGCCCACACTCCCCACAACAACTCGATGCCAAAGAGGTGAGCCCTTGTCGAACACGACGACAGGACACAAGGACAGACCCGGCGATGGTACACCGGGCTGGCAGTAAGAACAAGCGCTTAGATGTGACCCAGCGTCAGCAACTCAGCGGTTACCTGCTGGCGGACTTCAGCGTTGCCGACCAAGACGGCCATCATTAGGGCCTGCTCGGTGGTCATGATAAGACGCTTGGATGGGC
>JBOFKI010000145.1:0-23938 GCA_051657245.1 Alphaproteobacteria bacterium
TGACGGGGTTGCCTTGTCGGTTGCGAAGATTTTTAAACTGCTCACGGAAGAGGGAGCCGTTTGGTACAGAAACAAACAGGGAGCTCAAATCTGTTCCTTGGATTGCCTCTAATAAAGCGGCTAAACCTTCGTCTCCAATGTTGTTGTTGTTCAGATAAAGTCCCCGAAGGGTAACTGGAAGTCCTTGGGCGAGGGCTTTCGCCCCTTCGTCTCCAATGTTGTTCTTGTCCAGATCAAGACGCAGAAGGGTAGCTGGAAGTCTTTGGGCCAGGGCTTTCGCTCCTTCATCTCCAATGTTGTTCCAGCTCAAAAAAATCCGTGTAAGCGCCCTTGGAAGTCCTCTGGCCAGGGCTTTTGCTCCTTCGTCTCCAATCTTGTTGTTCTCCAGATCAAGACGCTGAAGGGTAGCTGGAAGGTTTGGGGCTAGGGCTTTTGCTCCTTCGTCTCCCATGTTGTTATTGTTCAGATGAAGACGCTTAATGGTGGCTGGAAGGTTTGGGGCCAGGGCTTTCGCCCCTTCGTCTCCAATGTTGTTCTTTTCCAGATCAAGACGCTGAAGGGTAGCTGGAAGGTTTGGGGCCAGGGCTTTTGCCCCTTCATCTCCTACGTTCTTATCTCTCAGGTCAAGACTTTCAAGAGAAAAGGGCAAAATGGATCCTAGGATTTTAAGGCCTTCTGGGTTGATGGTTGTGATCGATGCTAGGTTCAGACTTTTTATCGGCGCATGGCGAAAGAGGTTTATGAAAGCCTCTGAAGGGTTTTTGTTTTCCCAAAATTTAACCGTTGCTAAATCTTTAAAAAATTTATCAAATTGTTTCGTATTTGGGAGGTTGCCCGGGATTTTGATATCAGTGACGAATTGGGTGACCCTATCCCTCAGCTTTTTCTCAACCAAACGTAGGTTTTGAAGGTCAGGTTTTGCAATTTCCTGAAGGATCAATTTGATGATCTCATTAGGAAGCATCTCAAAAGACAGCTGACGCGCAGGCACAATAGATGCCTCTGCCACCGCGCGGGCAGGGCTGCTTGTTTCATCTTTGGCCTGATCGCTTTGAAAACGTGATCCTGCCAGGGCAACATGAGGGGTCAATGAGGCAATAAAGGCAAGCTTTAAAAGCGTATTTTGGGTCAATTTGTCAGACATAAAACCTAACTCCATTCAATAGACCTCTTGTCGAATCCTTTTATGGGCCGATGGGTGCGTCACTCCGGTGCTCAGATCCTCATGTACCCTAAGTACATTCCGGTCTTGCGCTCCGTTAGTTCTTGCCCCTCAGTTCCCTAAAAGTGGTTTCGAAAGAGGTCTAATAAATTAAACTCATTATAATGATTTATTGTGTCTTGTCCAATAATTTGTCAAATATTACTTTTTGTCTAAATAGTGTCGTATTCAAGCTTGACGTGCGACACGGTATCAATTTTTTGCAGTTCCAGATTTCGATCAAGGACATTTCCTCGCTTATGGCGTTTTAACGTCTGATAGAAATTTTAGGCATGAAACAGATTTTATGTTTAACCGGACACGCGCGCGTAGAAGCAGGAATGACAAGAAGGGCAAAGGAACGATAAAGATACCTTTTGTCAGACACGTTCTATAGCCAACCCCTTATAAAACGATCCTATATCCTATTTTTGGAAAAGCTGGTTGAGGGAACCTTTGAATTTTCGTCGAATGGCTTTAGCTTCTCGCCCATTTGGGCTCAATTTTGTTGAGGTCTGGGGAGTAAGGTGGTAGGCAAAGCAAGGGGTGGCCTGCTTTTTGGACAGCCTTTTGCATGGCGACGTCCAAATGCCCACAAAATGCCTAAAATTTTTGGTAAAACATCTGCCGTTTTGCGGAGCCGCTTCTTCCATGGTAGTTCTTTTGTGAAATGCGGCCGTTCGTGAGGACCCTTGTTCATAAAATTAGTCATTTTAGCAAAAAAACTGGATGACCCAGGCGGAAAAAATAGCGGTGTTGAGGGTGGTGGAAAACAACGTAACCGTGATCAACACATGTCCTAAAAGTGCCCCAATGGCATTAGTTCTGCCTCTAGCTCCCCAAGTGTGTGTCCCCAAACAACGTTTTCCTTTTTCAGCATATCCGTGGTTTCTAGGCATCTCGTGAGCAAATCCGGACGCATCTAAATAGACGATGGAGCGTCCAAATTTTCGAAACGCCTCAAGTTTTTTGAGGCAAAAACACTTCAGCGAAAATCCAACGCATATGGCAGACAAACCTTTTCAGAATTTTTTTTTTAAAACATCACCCTTTGATAAGGGGATGACTATAACGGTGTCATAGTAAATCTTCCAAGGGAAGTCTTCAGTTGCGCTAAATGTTCTAGAGCTTCAGCGTAGCGTTTTTTCACTTCTTGAATGACAGGTTCAGGTGCTTTTTCACAAAAATCTGGACGCTCTAATTTTTGCGCTAAGGCTTCTTTCTCTTTTTGAACTTTTTGGATAGTTTTTTCAAGGCGTACAGCCTCTGCTTCCAGATCCACGAGACCTTGGAGTGAAACAGTCACCAGGGTTTTTTCGACAAGTCCCTGGGAAATTCCAGAAGCTTTTGCCACAAGGGGCGCCTCGCTGGAAAGGGTTAAGGATTCAAGACGCAATAGCTTTTTCAGCAACGCACCCTGACGCTCCATAAAAGATTGAAGGGGGAGTGTTTCAGAAAAGAGACAAATCTCCAAAGGAACTTGGGGAGAGATTCGCAATTCTGAACGTAACGTTCGCACATAACCCATCATAGCGATAACCCAAGTCATTTCTTCCCTAGCCTGGGACCAAGCTTGAGAATGCGAAAGGCGCAGGGTTGGCCAACGCCTTTGACTCAGCAAAGCTCCTTTGCTTTGGGATACATGTTCCCAAAGGGTTTCTGTCATGAAAGGTGCGAAAGGATGGAGTGCATGAAGCAAGCACCCCAGCGCCCACGCGATGGTTTTGCGGGTTTCTTGTTGTTCGTGGGCAGAACCATGCTCCAGGCTAAATTTTGCAAGCTCGAGATACCAGTCGCAATAGGTTCCCCAAACAAAATGATAGAGCAAGGCGCTGGCTTCATGGAAACGAAACGCTTCTAGATAAGTAGGCAACTGTGCCAAAAGATCTCCCACCGCCGCAACAATCCATTGATTCAAAGAGGAACGAACAACTTCTGGCTGAAACGCCTCATCCCAATGACAGTCTTTCATGAGGGTAAAACGCGTTGCATTCCACAATTTTGTCATAAAATTGCGATAGGTTTCCACGTGGGCGACCCCAAACCGGATATCCCGACTGGGGGCCGCCAGGGCTGTCAACGTAAACCGAAGGGCATCCGCACCATAAGTTTCGATCATCTCCAAAGGATTAATCACATTCCCTTTGGTCTTCGACATCTTTTGGCCTTTTTCGTCTCGCACCAACGCGTGGACATATACAGTACGAAAAGGAATCTGCTTTTTGAAAAAGAGCCCCATCATCACCATTCGGGCCACCCAAAAAAAGATAATATCAAAACCCGTCACCAAGACATCTGTTGGGTAGTAACGGTCTTGCTCCACCGTTTGATCTGGCCATCCAAGGGTTGAAAAGGGCCAGAGACCTGAAGAAAACCAAGTATCCAAGACATCTTCATCTTGTGTCAAAACAACAGATTTTTCGTAATGCATATCGGCTTGAGCCTGAGCTTCCACAGCAGACATGGCCACAAAAAAAGCACCATCAGGGCCATACCAAACGGGGATTTGATGCCCCCACCACAATTGACGAGAAATACACCACGGCTGGATATTCCGCATCCATTCAAAATAGGTTTGAGCTAAATTTTCAGGCACAAAGCGAATGCGCCCGTCCTCAACGACTCGAATCGCTTCTTCCGCAAGGACACGAGCCTGAAGGTACCATTGGTCTGTTAACCAAGGCTCCACGATCACCCCAGATCGGTCTCCATAAGGAACGGACGTCATGATAGCCTCTTCCCGGACCCAAATGCCTTCTGCCTTCATCTGCTCCAATAAAACGCGCCGTGCCTCAAACCGATCCAACCCTTGGAAAGCCTCGGGAACCGATGTGTTCAAGCAAGCTGATGCATCAAAAATATTAATCATAGGAAGGTGATGGCGCTTACCCACGTCAAAATCATTAAAATCATGGGCGGGGGTGATTTTGACAGCTCCTGTGCCTTTATCTGGATCACAGTAGGTATCAGCAATAATAGGGATGAGGCGATTCACAAAAGGTAAAACCGCATGGCAACCGACCAGTTCTTGATAACGCGGATCTTCTGGATGAACGGCAACCGCTGCATCTCCTAGCATCGTCTCTGGACGGGTTGTGGCGACCTCAATGAACATACCAGGTTTTTCATGAATAGGATAACGCAAAACCCACAGAATTGCCTCTGTTTCCTGGTGAAGCACTTCCAGGTCAGACAGCGCTGTTTTAAAATGGGGGTCCCAATTCACCAAACGCTTATCTCGATAGATGAGCCCTTCTTGGTAGAGCTTTACAAAAGCCTGACGGACAGCATGGCTCATCCCTTCGTCCATGGTGAAGCGTGCCCGACTCCAATCCGCAGAAACCCCCAAACATTTCATCTGGTGGACAATCTCGTCTCCTGAATAGGCTTTCCAGGCCCACACTCGCTTTAAAAAAGCCTCTCGTCCCATCTCACGCCTGGACAAGCCTTCCCCAGCCAATTGACGCTCTACCACCATCTGGGTTGCGATGCCCGCATGGTCGGTACCTGGCTGCCACAGCACATCTTTACCCTGCAAGCGATGATAACGGACCAAAACATCTTGGAGTGTGTAGGTAAGCGCATGACCAAGGTGCAGGCTTCCTGTCACATTGGGGGGAGGCATCATCACACAAAATGGAGATAGAGAAGATGTAGGATCGCAAGCACCCATTTTTTCTGCCCCACCCCATTTTTGGGTAACGGCAAGCTCTACCTGTTGCGGGTTATAGGTCTTTTCAAGGGTGGCTGCACTTGCAGTATCTTGAGGTTGCTGGTTCATGGGATGTGTAAAGCTCCTTCTAGCTTGAGACTTAAGCGGGTTAGGCTCTAGGGCTCGTTGATGCTTTCCCAACTCCTACCAAAGCAGGCCGCAAAAGCCTTCCATGAATTTGATAACCTTCTTGCATCACCTGCACCACATACCCAACATCCTCTTCTTTGCCTTCAAGTTCGCACATAGCCTGGTGGTGGTGAGGGTCAAACTTCGCACCCAAGGCTTCAATTTTTTGGATACCATGGCGTTCGCAAACCGTTGATAAAGCTTGCTGCGTCATGGTGATGCCGTTGACCAAGGTTTCTAAAAGCGGAGATTGTGAAACAGTATCTTCAGGGATGCTGTCCAAAGCACGTCCCAAATTGTCTAGAACGGATAGAACATCTTTTGCAAAGGACGTGATAGCATATTTGCGTCCCTCTTCCTGTTCGCGCATAGCGCGCTTCCTTGTATTTTCAGCTTCGGCTAGAGCGCGTAACAGTTGATCTTTTAACTGAGCAACTTCTTCGGAAGAAACTTCAGAAAGCTCACTTTCTTCCTGGTCCAAGGCAGAATCTTTAATTTGTTCGGCAGGTTCTGCATTTTCCTTTTCAGAGGTTTCTTGGGTCATCTTGATCAATTCCTTTCCATTACAACAGCACACACAATATCTGTTTCCTTTATAGCGCTGAAGAACAGGAATTGTAAAGGCAACCCTCTCATTTCACCAAAGTGCTGCCATTTAACTATAACAAAGGAGATGCTTCATTTTATGGTTTGCATTGACACGCTTTTTCAGTCAAACCTTGAACTTCAAGCTCTAATACCCGCGCCATATTGTCAAGCAAAACGGAGACCGCAACTTCGGCCCTTGGGGCGTCTCCTACCATTTCAAAGCTCCATCCTTGGCGCGCAGCTGCGGGGTGCTGTTGAAGAAAACGCTCTACAACCAGCTGATGGTAATAAACGAAAGGTTGATTTGAGATGGCTAAGCAATGGCCTGGAAATGGCTTTGAAGAAAGCCATTTTTTCAAATTATTAAGGGTAACTGGTTGCGATTGGTTCGATATCCATCCCCCCCTGTGCTGAAGAAATCGAATACGAGATTCTACAACATGCGCACCAAGCTCATGAAGCCCGCTTGGCAGTTTCATATGATTCCAAAGCCACTGAATCGCTTGGGCTTCAGTCTTGGGGAAAGGGCCGGCAGAGGATTTCATTAATTTCAGCTGGCTAATTTCAAAGAGGTTAAGTGGCCTGTTACTGGCTAGTAAAATCACTTGCGCCTGGGGACTCAGGTTCAATTTTCGTTTCTGATAAAGTGACACTAAATAGCCGATCCGCTTATGAATACGCTCTACCAATCCTCCAAAGATAACCAGGTAGTCGATTGTTTGTGGAGAAATTGGCTCTATTTTTTCAAGATCTCCTATTTGTCTGAATAAATTTTGCATCTCCCTTGTGTGGTAGGGGTGAAATTTTCGTTGAAATTCAGGATCCCAGCGCTCAACGCCTTCAGGGCGTTTTAAAAAATTTTTTGCAACCCAAGCCAAATCAAGCAAATGAGTTCGCTGAAGAGGGGTTGGGGAAGATAAAACAGCTTCTAAGCATGCCTCGGAGCAGCCCGGAATGGGCTTAAGAACGGGTTTTAGCAGGCGAAAAATTGAAAAAACTTGAGGCAGCAAATTTCCTTTATGGTCTAGCACCCGCGCCTCAGCAAAATGGACCGACACTAAGGAAAAGAGAAAAAACGCTAATAATCTAAAATTAAATAAAAAAAGAAGCATCTTGGCTACAATACATGTCCCTTCTTGCTTGATAGAGGGATGGGAGATTTTAAAGATTTTGTCAAGCAATTTTCTGAACAGATTGATTCCGATACTGTTCAAACCTGTTGTGAAAATGGGCAGTGTGGCGAAATAAGAAAAGCATGGAGGGAACACAACAGAGGCTTGCCAGCAAGAAAAATGTGCTCCAGGTTAGAAAATCTGCCGCAATACCTGCAACACCCGAAAGCAGAATACGCATTAAAGACGCAATAGAGGTGAGCGTCGCAAAATGCAAGGCCGTATGACCTGGCAAACAGAGGCTTGAAATGTAGGCAATAAACGCAGACGCCCCAAGGCCACATGTAAAATTTTCAGCCCCAATAACGATGGTGAGGATCCATAGGTTATACCCAACAAGAGATTGGATGAAGAACATAAGGCAAGAAAGGATTTGAAGCACGCTGCATAATAAAAGTCCTGTCGCAATGCCAAAGCGATTGAGCAGCAAACCCCCAAAAAAACCGCCGCAGATCATCGCGCTGATGCCGAAAAATTTTGCGATTTGAGCAATTTCCAGCTTGCTAAAACCTATGGAAAGCAAAAAAGGCGTATTCATAACGTTCAAAACAGTGTCGCCAACTTTGTAAAGAAGGATGAACGTGCACACAATCCGCCAATCATATTGGCTAAAAAGATCCTGAATCCCTTCTTTAAACGATGTCAGCAGCGCTTGGCGAGACGATCTAGAAACCACTTTCAAAGCGGAACCTGGGGGATCCCTGCTCAGCAAACAGGTCACCATACCTACGAACAAGCAGCACGCCATGAGGGTGTAAACATGAAACCAAGAAATCCAGGAGGCTAGAAAAAGGGCTCCAGCGCCGGATGCCATCATTCCCAAGCGGAAACCCAGATAAGTGGCTGAGGCAGAACTACCTTCTAATCCTTTAGGGGTAATTTCAATGCGATAAGCCTCGACAATGACATCTTGAAGCGCCGCAAATAAGCACACTATCAACGCAAGACAAGCAGTCCATATAAGATGCTTTGCAGGATTTGTTGCTCCCATCGCAACAATAGAGAAAAAGAGACAAATCTGGCTGAAAAGGGCCCAGCTACGTCTGCGTCCCAGCCAACGGCTGAGATAAGGGATGGAAAAATTGTCTACAACCGCCCCCCATACAAATTTTAAACAATAAGGTAAAGTAGAAAGCGCCATCAGCCCAATGACAGATGGCCTAATGCCAAGTTCTGATAACCATACACTCAAGGTTGATAGGGTTAGGAGAAACGGGATACCACTCGAAAAACTGAGTAAGATAATCTTTATAAAAAAAGAAACATTTTGATGTAAGATTCTGAATTTTGTTGCAGGAACCTCTGTAAACAAGTGACTGATTCCCCGCTAATAGCCTGCCATTCCAGCGTGGCCCCTTAACATAGGCACCATTTCTAGAATTTCTAGCTTCATTTTACTCCCCTTTTTCTTTTTGTGCAAAAAAAATGCCGAAAAGACTTTTTTTGATTTTCTTAAGCCGTTTCCTGCTTATTTAACTGATATTCGTGCGATTTTGGTGAAAAATGGCTTTGAGAATGGGATACAAGTTCCAAGAATGACGCTGAATTTAAGAGAACTCCACATGCCTGTCCTAGTTGCTTGAGATAAGCTGGCAACTGATCCGTTGGAATATATTGGCGAAAGAATGACTCCTGGACCGCTCTTTCAAATAAAAGGGAGAGAATATCAAGGCCTATGGGACGTGTTACCCCAAACGTCACATGGAGTGAAGTGTCAGATTCTGCAAGCGCATCGTGGTAAGTTCCTCGGGGCAGATAAAGGACATCGCCAGGCGCAAGGGTTATTTGAAAAGCGATCTCGCCTTTGGCTTGATCATGATAGGCTTGCCCAAACTGCTTAAATACAGGATGAGGAAGAGGAGCGTCGTAACGCCCCTGATAAATCGTCCATTTTTTCTTTCCCAGGATATGAAAAACCCAGACATCATGGGTATCAAAATGGCTTTTAAAAGCTTGTTTTTGTTTCCAGGATAAGTATAAATTCGCCTGCACTTTTCCGCCCAACACTTCTTGGAGCAAACGCGTCATACTCCGCAAAGCAGGCGTCATGTTTTCCAGTTCGTTACAAACTAGAGATGCTCCCTGTTCTAGATAGGCATTAACCTGCTTCGGATTTGGACGAAGGACTGGGCCATTAAGGCTTGCTACCGTTTGGCAATAGAACCGAGACTCTAGGCACTTACCTTCTAAAGCCAACTGAAGCGTCTGGGGTGTCCAAAGCGAGGGAATTGAGAGCAGTTCATTCAAAATTTCCCAAGACATAAGGTTGTTGAAACGATGAGGATAAGGTGATTTTCCATAAAAAGGGCGTTGGTCCACATGATCTTTTAAAAAAATTTTGCGCTCTATAGGTGCAACGAGGTCTTCAAAACGCCAAAGGCTAGATTGTCTTGGAGAAAAATTGTTGGTAGAGGCCGATGTGTGCATGAAGGAAGCTCCCTTTTTTAACGATGACAACTAGGCTTTTGCGTTATTCCTACAAATTCATTTTCTTTATAAAAGGAAAATGCTGGAAGAAAAATAAAGAATCAAGCTGAAATTCATTTCGTCTCTGACCTTAATCGTTTTGTGTTTCTGGCCCTGTTTGATAAGGCCTAAGACTTTCTGAGTTATGGCCATATGACGATTGTTGCTGCTCCCCTTCAGCAGAATTTGCTTGGGTCACAGAAGTTCTTTCGGTTACAGAGGTTGTTGTTGTAGAAGTTGTTTCTCTGGAAATCTTTCCGCCTGTCTCAATCCTTCGTTCTTCCGACACTTCGCTAGTTGTTCTGGTGCGGCTTGTTTCGGTTCGTCTAGGGGGAGAATGCTGTGGAAACCTTATTTCGGCGTTATCTTGTGCCTCACAAAAAGGTTTCACTGAGTAAATAGGTGAGCTACTCAAAAAGACAGCGCCTACAGCTCCCACAAATTTAGGTTTTATCGTAAGCATGTTTTATTCCTTCCCATCATTCTTGGAGATCTTCGCTGAAATGTGGTTTTCGACAGGTGGTCCATTCAAAAAATGAATGAAGGTAAGGATACACTGACCTCCTCAGTCTCAACCTTACGAAGAAATAATTTTATTGCCCAATATTGATTATATGGAATAAAAATTTACAAATTGTTAATTATTGTTACCATTGCTCTATTCCAAAAATTTCCCGTCGCTTATGCAGCCTAATGACAACTATTTCTCAGCCAGAGTCATACCATCTCGAAAAAATTTCTTTTCCTTTTGATTCGTTCGGGCTATCTTGACATCGAAGTTTTTGTTATGGGTCATGAAGGGCGTCAATTTATGAAAAAAGTGTTTGCAGGAAGCGTTTGGGCTATGCTTGGGATAGGTTTTCTAAGTTTCTTGGGCGGGTGCGCCGACATCAAAAAGAAAATGGGGTTAGAGAGTAAACTACCCGATGAATTTTTAGTCTCCCCTTATCAGCAAGCTCTAGAAATACCCCCTAGTTTTGACCTGAAACCTCCTCAAAAAGGAGACGCCCGGGGCGTGGATCCCTTCCATCCTAAGGAAGATTTACTGGCGAGGGGGGGGAGCACTTCTTCCGGAGAACGTGAGATGATGCGTGCCTTAGGGGCTGGTATTTCACCAGAAGAGCAAACCTCCCTTGACCAGCAGGCCTCTTCAGAAAAACATCAATCCCATGGGAAAAAAGGATTATTAGAAGGAATGCTCCCAGGTAAAAAACAAAAAACTGGTAAAGTGATTGACCCGGTTGAGGAAACACGTCGTGCAGGCCAGACAACACCTGCTACTGACGGCAAACTGAAGTAGGTGTCTTAAATGGGATTTCAGTGTGGCATTGTGGGACTTCCCAATGTGGGAAAATCAACCCTCTTTAATGCATTAACCGCAACGGCTTCGGCCCAAGCTGCCAATTTTCCATTTTGCACCATCGAGCCCAACACGGGATGTGTGGCCGTTCCTGATGCACGATTAGATGCTTTAGCAGCGTTGGCTAAATCCCAGAAAATTTTGCCGACCCAGCTGGAATTTGTGGACATTGCGGGGTTAGTGCGGGGCGCAAGCCGTGGAGAAGGGCTTGGGAACCAATTTTTAGGACATATCCGGGAAGTTGACGCGATTATCCATGTCTTACGCTGCTTCGAAGAAGCAGATATCATCCATGTAGAAAATTCAGTAGACCCTTTGAGGGACCGCGACATCATTGACACAGAATTGATGCTTGCAGATTTGGAAAGTGTGGAGCGTCGTGTAAACAACCTGGAGAAAAAAGCGCGACAAAAAGACGCAGAAACCTTAGCCCTTTTACCGTTACTCCAAAAAGCATTAAAAGGATTGCAAGATGGTTTTTCTGTTCGAAAATTGGATTGGTCTGGGGAAGAACGCGCTTTGCTCCCAAAGCTTCAGCTGATAACGGCCAAACCTGTTTTGTACGTTTGCAATGTGCCTGAAGACCAGCTTCTGGAAGGAAATGCGCTGACCCAAGCGATGCAAGCTTTGGCCCATCAAGAAGCAATTCCGGTGGTGTTGATCTCTGCGGCCATTGAAGCAGAAATCGCGAATCTTCCCTCTGGCGAAGAACAGCAAGCTTTTTTGGAAGCTCTGGGTATTCAAGAAACGGGGCTGTCTCGAGTTATCCAAGAAGGCTATCGTTTATTAGAGCTTTTGACTTTCTTTACCGTGGGGCCTAAGGAAGCGCGGGCTTGGACGGTGCGCCAAGGGGCTAAAGCACCTGAGGCTGCGGGTGTCATCCACTCAGATTTTGAACGTGGCTTTATCTGTGCAGAAACGGTTTCTTACGCTGATTACATCGCGCATCAGGGGGAGCAGGGGGCTAAGGCTGCAGGGAAATGGCGCCAAGAAGGGAAGGACTATCCGGTGCGAGATGGGGATGTCTTTCATTTTCGATTTAATGTCTAGGCAGAAGAGGCCTTACGCCAGATGCATTCCGCGCTGAACCCTATGAAAATTGCAACCTGGAACGTAAATTCGATTCGAGCTCGTTTGCCCCTTGTGCTGAGGTGGCTGGAAGAGTCGGCTCCAGATGTCGCCTTATTCCAGGAAACGAAGGTGCAGGATGAGGCTTTCCCTTTCCAAGAGTTTGAGCACCTCCCTTATAACATCCAAGTATTTGGTCAGAAAACTTATAACGGCGTCGCGGTTTTTTCAAGATTCGCCCTTGAGGACATTGTGTGTGGCTTGCCAACCCTTGAAGCACAAGACCCTCTGCGCCAAGAAGCAAGATACCTTCAAGCTTTCACAGGTGGTATGCAGGTGGCATCCATTTATGTCCCCAATGGGCAAGCCGTGGGGCATGAAAAATATGAAGCGAAACATCGCTTTATGAAGGCGCTCACCCAACACGTGGGCAACCTGTTTCATCAAGAGATGCCTTTGATTTTAGGAGGTGATTTCAACATCGCCCCAGGGGACTGTGACGTCTATGATGCCAAGGCCTGGTGTGAAAAAATCTTGTGCTCAACCCCAGAGCGACAATGGCTGCGAGAGCTCGTATACCAAGGTTTCACCGATCCACTGCAGGCTCATTTAGACCCTGCACCAGAAAAAAATGTGTTTACCTGGTGGGATTATCGCTCAGGGGGATGGGATCGTGGGGACGGTCTGCGTATCGACCATCTCTTACTCTCCCCCCAGGCCTGTGACCGCCTGGCTGAGGTTGGGGTTGATCAACACGTTCGAGGATGGGAAAAAACCAGCGATCATGCTCCCGTATGGGCAGTATTTAGCTAAAGGATAAAAGAGCATGGAAGCTATACAAACAACAGATGTTGCCATTATTGGAGCTGGTCCTGTGGGGCTTTTCACGATTTTCCAATGTGGGATGATGCGTTTGAAGTGCCATGTGATAGATCCGCTGGATATGCCAGGAGGACAATGCGCCGCCCTTTATCCAGAAAAACCAATTTACGATATTCCTGCATTTCCAAAAATTTGTGGACAAGAATTAATCGATCAACTTCTTCAGCAGGTTGCTCCTTTTGACCCTATTTTTCACCTGGGCCAACAAGCCATTTCTTTATCCCAAGAAGCCGAAGGAGATGGTTTTCTTATCAAAACCTCTCGTAACACTTGCTTGAAAGCTAAAGCTGTTGTGATTGCAGCGGGGGCAGGTGCTTTCGGGCCTAATCGCCCACCTCTAGAATCCATTGAAGCTTTTGAGGGAACAAGCGTTTTTTATCACGTGCACCGACCTGAAGCATTTGCTGGAAAACGGGTTGTCATCGCAGGAGGGGGTGATTCTGCCGTGGATTGGGCCCTTCATCTTGCGGAAAAGGGTGCTGATGTCACCGTGGTCCACAGACGAGCCAAATTTCGCGCAAACCCTGATAATGAGGCAAAACTCAAAACCTGGGCAGTGGAAGGTCGCCTTAAGCTTTCTATCCCTTTTCAGCTTTATGGCTTAGAAGGGGATGTGGTTCATGGTCTACTTCAAGCGATTCAGGTTCAGTCCCTTTCTGGAGAGGTGGTCCGTTTACCTGCAGATATATTGCTGCCTTTTTTTGGCCTTTCTATGGAGCTTGGCCCCCTTTCTACCTGGGGGATGGCCTTTGAAAACAATCGCATTATGGTGAATCCTGCTACCTTCGAAACCAGTATTCCTGGAGTTTATGGCGTTGGAGATATTGTAACCTACCCTCACAAGCTTAAACTGATCTTGACAGGCTTTGCAGAAGCCGCCCAAGCAGCCCACGCTATTCGAAGCCGTTTGTTTCCCGATCAGCATTTCCATTTTGAGTATTCCACCACCAGCGGTGTGGCGCCTTTGGTTTAAAGGAAGCTAGCACACGTCACTCCACATGGAGTTCAAAAATTTCTCGCCCTCTCAAAATAAGAAAGGTGGTTCTTCCCCTTTTCTTTGCCAAGAAAGTTAGTAATTCTTTTGTGCTGGTCATTGTTTCTCCTTCAAGTTGCAAAAGCACATCTCCCTGCCTGAACCCTTCCGCATAAGCTCTCGAATTTTTTGAACAGTCTAGAATGATCAAACCTTCTGCTTCTGGTGGAAGCACCATTTCTTTGATGAGCCCGGGCGTAACAGGTAAAACAGTTGCTCCTTCGAGTGCATTGCGTCCACGGATATAGAGCGGATTTTCGGGTTGCATCACAGGAGCTTCAGATGTTTTTATGATAATTTGTTGTTTGCTATGCTGCCTTAAAACTAAGAGCGTCAAAGGCGTATTCAGGGGTGTGCAGGCAATTTTAAATCGAAACATTCCAGCATCTTCGACCGGTTTTTGGTTTATTTCAAGAATAACGTCTCCTTTTTTGAGCCCTGCTAAATCTCCTGGACCTTTCGAAATGAGGTGCGTTACAAGAGCGCCTTCCGGTTTTTCTAAGCCTAATTTTTTAGCGATCTCATAGTTCAAAGATACCACTTGGCTTCCGACCCAAGAGCGCACCCCAGCCTTCCCAATCTTCATCTGCTCTAAGAAAGGCATAATTAAATCGCTGGGCGTTGCAAAGCCAATACTGCTGGACGCACCAGCAAAAATAGCCGTATTTAAACCAATTAATTTTCCTTCTAAATTTACCAGCGCGCCTCCAGAATTACCTGGGTTAACTGCAGCATCTGTCTGGATAAAAGCTCGGAAATCTTCATCTTGAGATTGGCTTTTTGCAAGGGCTGAAATAATACCACTTGTAACTGTTTGGCCAATGCCGAAAGGGTTACCAATGGCTAAAACACAATCTCCCACTTCAGCTGTGTCAATGTTTTCAAGCTCTAAAAAAGGGAATGTTTGGCCATGGGGCTTTAAAATTTTTAAGATTGCTAAATCTGCAGGAAGATCCCTTCCAACAACCGCCGCTTTAAATTCTCTTTTGTCCGAGAGAACAATAAAAATTTCTTGGGCTCCTCTGATGACGTGCTCATTGGTGACGACAAGCCCTTCTGGGGTTATAATCACTCCAGAACCCAAAGAATTTTGAACTCGCTTATCAAAAGATCCGCCCTCTTGAAGCAAATCACCCATAAATTTTTTGAAAAAAGGATCTTTTGAAAAAGCATGGGGGATGGCAGGAGGAGCCACAACCCGCAACGCATGAATATTAACAACGGCTGGCACTGTTTTCTTTACGATAGGCGAAAAAGAAAAAGGTGCAACAACAGCGGATGCTCCAGAAAAAGGGGTTAGACAAGCTAACCAACCCATAGCAAAAAAGAACGCCCAAATCGGCTTAACGCTTTGGCACATAAAACTATCTTAGCTTTTTTTTCTATTAGTATCTTTATTCCTCTAAAAAAGGATTAAAAATAAAGAACAAGTACGTTCTCTTAGCAATTTTTCAAGAAAGATGGTGGGCCTGGCAGGAGTCGAACCCGCGACAACACCGTTATGAGCGGCGCGTTCTACCGTTGAACTACAGGCCCCTTAATTTTTTTAGCGCATATACCCCTGCACGACAGCTTTCTATAGCCCGTCCTTTGCGATTTCGCTCCGTATCGGCGTGCCTACCCACCTAGAATATAGCTCCTCGCACTGCAGCAAAATAAAAATGTCTTCTCTATACGCTGTTTCTCAGCTCGATTAAGCATTATCTATATTTTGAAATAGGTCAAGAGGAGGAATTCACAAAATTTGAGGATATCTAAGCAAGCGAAACCCTGTATTTATGTCGCTCCTGCGACACAACGCTCTATCAATTGATGTTACGTTATAACCCTGCCAAGTCGATTTTTTCCCATGCTGTCCTTGATAACACCTTTTGCTATTCATAAAGGGATAGCCCCTTCTATAAATATCGATTTGCTTTTAAAGCACCTTCTTGGACGATCGTTAACGCTTCTAGCTTGCCTCAGCTAAAAGAGGAGGTGTTAGAGGGCCCTCATCTGCTATAGCATCTGCAAGAACACGGGTGTTGGCACGAAGGGCTTTTTCAATAGCATCTGCTACCTGTTCATTTTCTTTCAAAAAAGCCTTCACAGCTTCACGACCCTGGCCAATGCGTTGGCCCTCAAAAGCATACCAAGAGCCGGCTTTTTCGATCAACTCTGCCTTAACACCAAGGTCGATGAGCTCTCCCATTTTTGAAATGCCTTCACCGTAAATAATGTCAAAATCAACCACCCGAAATGGAGGTGCCATCTTGTTTTTTACAACTTTTACGCGGGTTTGATTCCCCGTTACCACATCTTTATCTTTGATAGCGCCTACCCGACGGATATCAAGCCTTACGGAAGCGTAAAACTTTAAAGCATTGCCCCCCGTGGTGGTTTCAGGGTTTCCAAACATAATACCAATTTTTTGACGAATTTGGTTAATAAAAATGACCATGCACTTAGATTTTGAGACGGACCCTGTCAATTTACGCAAGGCTTGGCTCATCAAACGAGCCTGAAGGCCCACGTGGGTATCTCCCATATCCCCCTCAAGCTCTGCTTTGGGCACCAAAGCCGCAACACTATCGATGACCAACACTTGAATGCTGCCTGAACGTACCAGCGTATCTGCAATTTCAAGGGCTTGTTCACCAGAATCCGGCTGAGAAATTAACAAATCTGAAGTGTTGACTCCCAACTTTTTCGCGTAGATGGGGTCTAAAGCGTGCTCTGCATCCACAAAGGCACACAAGGCCCCCTGGCGCTGAGCTTGGGCAAGCACATGCAAGGCGAGGGTTGTTTTACCCGAGCTTTCAGGGCCAAAAATCTCGATGATGCGCCCCAAGGGAAGCCCGCCAATTCCAAGGGCCAGGTCAAGCCCCAAAGAACCCGTAGAGACAACCTCTGCTTCAACGGGTTGCGTCCCCTGCCCCAGCCGCATGATAAGGCCTTTTCCGAAAGCTTTTTCGATCTGGCTGATTGCCGCTTCAAGCGCTTTTTCTCGTTCCATTTGCTTACCCTCGCATTCATTTCGTCTTTGCTTTATTCCACAGTCTTCCAGCAATTGCAACAGTTCAATTTTGATCTATTTTTAATCTTTGTTAAGATTAATTTTCTAGATAGGCTGACCTTCAAACCCGCATGGGCATTAAGACATAAAGGGCTTGATGCTCTTGGGGATCTTTCAGCAAAACCGGAGTTTGGCCTTCGTTTAAGCAGATGTTTAAACGATCTCCTGTCATTTGTTGAGAAATATCCAACATATAACGCGCATTAAACCCTATGCTTAAGGGATTGCCCTGGTAATCTATCGGCAAATTTTCTTCTGCAAATCCATTTTCAGCGCTTTGGGCTGACAGGGTGATCTGAGAAGAAGCCAGCTGCATTTTGATGATCCGACTTTTTTCCTGGGAGATCATAGAAACCCGATCAACCGCCTCTGCAAAAAAGCGATTTTCTACGAAGATATCTTGTCCACCCTGTTGGGGAATGGCCCGTTGATAATCTGGAAATTGTCCTTCAATGAGGCGTGAATAAAGAACAGATTCCCCTAGGGTAAAAGAAATTTGCTGCCCAGAAAGTGCGATGTGAAGGATGTCTTCTTCCTTTCCATCAATCAATTTTCGAATTTCTTGAATGGTTTTGCGAGATAAGATAACCCCAGGCATGTTTTTGGCCGTTTCTGGAATAGGCATCCAAGATAGCGCCAGACGGTGCGCATCCGTTGCAACGGCTCGCAATTGACCGTCTAAGTGGTGAAAATAGACGCCGTTAAGATAATACCGCGCTTCTTCACTGGACATGGCAAAGCGGGTTTGGTCAATTAGACGACGCAAATCTCGGCATGCCAAGGTAAATTGGTGGGGCAAAGACTGGGCATTCATCGCCGGAAATTCAATGGTGGGAAGGGTTGGTAAATTAAAAACAGAAGGGGAACAATCCAAACAAATGGTCCCGTTTTCTTCCAATCGCAGCGTGATAGGGCTGTTGTCCTTTAATTTACGCACAATATCATAGAGGGTGTGAACGGGAAGGGTGATTTGACCAGGAGCTTCTACCTGCGCATCAATGGATTCCACTAAACACAGTTCTAAATCTGTCCCCGTTAACGTCAATTTTCCGGCCTTGGCAGTTAGCAAGACGTGAGACAAAATGGGGACGGTTGTTTTTCGCTCAATCACGCCTTGCTGATGGGCCAAAGATTTTAAAAAAGTGCTTTTTTCGAGGGTAACGTGCATGGGATTTTAATATCTTTTCACTATAGGTTAGTTATTTTAACCCCGACTCTACCAGGCTTCTAAGGTTCGACGCAAGAGATCTATATCTTCGTGAAGAGAAGCGTCTTCCAACATCAGCTCCTCAATTTTTTTAACTCCGTATAAAACTGTCGTATGGTCTCTTCCGCCAAAGGAGCGTCCAATCTCGGGGAGTGAGCGCGAAGTGCACGATTTTGCAAGATACATAGCCACCTGTCGTGGTCGCGTGACAGACCTGGCGCGTTTGGGTGAGTGAAGGTCAGAGATGCGGATATTATAGTACTCTGCAACCTTTCGCTGAATTTCCTCGAGGGTGAGGGTTCGGTCATGGGCTCGAAGCAAATCTCGCAAAACCTCCTGGACCATCTCAAGGTTAATCTCTCGCCCTACCAAATTAGCATGGGCTGTGATGCGAATCAGAGCTCCTTCCAATTCACGTACGTTGGAGCTAATTTTATGGGCCAGAAATTCTAAGATTTTTTTCGGCATAGTATGCTGAAGCTGTTCACATTTAGCTTGCAAAATGCCCAGCCGAAGCTCATAGGTTGTGGGGTGAATGTCAGCAACCAACCCCCAACCCAGCCTGGAGCGAAGACGCTCTTCCATTCCTTCGAGATCAGAGGGAGATTTATCCGCAGAAACGATGACTTGGTGGTTTTGATCTACCAACGCATTAAAGGTATGAAAAAATTCTTCCTGGGTAGATTCTTTTCCACCAATGAATTGAACGTCGTCAATCATCAGCACGTCGACAGAGCGAAAGCGCTCTTTAAACGCGACCGTGTCTTTGTAACGCAGGGCCCGTATGAACTGATACATAAATTTTTCAGCAGATAGGTAAAGAACCCGACGGTTGCGCCGAACTTTTTGAATGTGATGGGCAATGGCATGCATCAGATGGGTTTTCCCAAGCCCAACCCCTCCATATAGAAAGAGTGGATTAAAAGGAACCGAAGTAGACTCAGCTACCCGGCGGGCGGCTGCATGGGCCAGCTCATTAGGCTTTCCCACAACAAAATTATCGAAGGTAAAACGGGGATCCAAAGGGGAGCTGATAAACTCACCGCTGACGATGCCGTCACCATCGTTCCCAGCAGCAGGTTCACGCCATGAAGACGGCTCCGCGACGGGTTGAAGAGGAGCCTTGGAAACAACAATTTTGAGGTCTTTTATCTCAGGGGCTTCTTGTTGGAAAAACACGAGCAATTGTTCGCTATAGTGGGTTTGGACCCAATCTTGAACAAACGAAGAAGATGCTTCCAGGGTTACGACCCCCTCTGATTCCCCAACCAGATTTAGTAATCGAATCCAGCTATTGAAAACGTGCTCACCCAAGTGGGCATGGGCTTGTTTTCTGACAGCGTCCCATCGGGAGGCAAAAGAAAAATTTGAGTCTAAAATAGGAAATGTTTGCATAATCGTCTAGCAATACCTTTGCCTTGAGGGGAAGTAGCCTCGTGTAAAGCAAAAAGCTTCTAAATCAAATGTAGAAAAATAAGCAACAAGAATAAGCAAGCGGCGGCAAGGACGGGAAATCATCTAAAAGCACTTCAGAACATAAAAAAATACACTCTATTCATTTCCACAAACCTTGCTTCAGGTCAAGGAGAAGTTGTGTGTATTCATAAGTTCATAAAAACATGAGGTTGAAGAAACAAAATTAGCCTTGCATTTATGTGAAAGGTTAGGTATACGTTAGGGAGTTTCCTCGAAAGGTTTAAGCTCTATGAAAGTTGCCAATTCTCTAAAGACTCTTAAGTTGCGCCATGCGGACTGTCGTGTTGTGCGTCGTCGCGGGAGGGTCTACGTCATTAACAAAACCAACCCTCGTTTTAAAGCGCGCCAAGGTTATAAATAAATATGGCTCGCATTACTGTTGAGGATTGTCTCCTTTCTGTTTCAGATCGGTTTGAGCTAGTTATATTGGCGGCTCAAAGGACCCGTGATATAAATTCGGGTGCTCCGAGAAAGGTTTCTGCGGATGGAGACAAAAATCCTGTCATTTCTTTGCGTGAAATTGCTGGTGGGGCGATTTCTCCTTCTGTCTTGCAAGAGTCTCTTGTTCGAAATTTCCAGCGCTATTTTGAGAATGAGGAAGTTTCCACTGACTTGAAAGACCTGCTGGACGAAGAAGAGAAGAATTGGGTCCATGCCTCTTTTGATGAGAGAGAAGCTGGTTTGCTTGATTTTTCAAAAGATGATGAGTTTGATTCTGATCCATCTCTGGATACTGAAGATATTTATTGATTGTTATTACTTAAAAGAGTTGTATTAGAAGAAGATTTAAAATTTTTTAATCTATTTTTTTGCGTCTCGTTTTATCTTTTTCTAAAATTTTTATTTGTAAATATAAGAAACATGGTGTGCTATGAATTTGCACGATTTAAAATCGAAATCTCCTTCTGATCTTTTAATTTATGCTGAAAAACTTCAGGTAGAAAATGCCAGTTCTTTGCGAAAGCAAGACATGCTCTTCACGATCCTCAAGAAGCTAGCAGAAAACAACACGGCTATTTTTAGTGAAGGCGTTGTGGAGGTTTTGCAAGATGGTTTTGCTTTTTTGCGTTCTTCTGAGGCCAATTATCTTCCAGGGCCAGATGATATTTATATTTCTCCCAGCCAAGTTCGGCGCTTTGGATTAAGAACTGGAGACACTGTTTCTGGTGAAATACGTGCTCCTAGAGATGGAGAGCGTTATTTTGCTTTGTCAAAAGTCAATACCATTAACTATCAAGATCCTGAAAAGATTCGTCACCGTATCAATTTTGACAATCTCACACCGCTTTATCCTGATGAAAAAATCAAATTGGAGTTATCCAACTCTGGAACAAAAGATTTAACACTTCGGGTTATTGATCTCGTTTCTCCTCTTGGGTTGGGGCAGCGTGCGCTTATTGTTGCGCCTCCTCGCACGGGTAAAACCGTTATGTTGCAAAGTGTTGCCCACGCAATCTCCGAAAACCATCCAGATGCTTATCTTATTGTGTTATTGATTGACGAACGTCCAGAAGAAGTGACGGATATGGCGCGCTCTGTGAAGGGGGAGGTTGTTAGCTCGACGTTTGATGAACCTGCTTCCCGCCATGTTCAGGTTGCAGAAATGGTCATTGAAAAAGCCAAACGTCTTGTGGAACATAAAAAAGATGTGATTATTCTTTTAGATTCAATTACGCGTTTGGCAAGGGCCTATAACACAGTCGTACCTTCTTCAGGAAAAGTGCTAACGGGAGGTGTGGATGCAAACGCTCTTCAAAGGCCTAAGCGATTTTTTGGAGCTGCGCGCAACATAGAAGGGGGGGGCTCTTTGACAATTATAGCTACCGCTTTAATTGAAACAGGTTCGCGTATGGATGAGGTTATCTTTGAAGAGTTCAAAGGAACTGGAAACGCAGAAATTATTTTAGATCGCAAGCTTTCTGATAAACGAACTTTTCCTGCAATCGATATTACGAAATCTGGAACTCGTAAAGAAGAACTTTTGGTAGAAAAAGCCACGCTGTCTAAAATGTGGGTATTGAGGCGCATTTTGATGCCGATGGGAGGCATTGATGCAATGGATTTTTTCCTTGAAAAATTGCGTCTTACGAAAAATAATGACGATTTTTTTAACACCATGAATTCATCGCGCTAATTTGTTTTCAGAAAAGACCCAGCAACAATTTCAGCTTTATTTATCCCTCCTTGAAAAATGGCAAAGGAGGGTCAACCTCGTTTCTGCGAAAACCCTGCCTGATGCCTGGGAGCGTCATATATTAGATTCCGCCCAACTCGCTCCCTATCTTAGTTCTTCTGATGTTATCTTAGATGTCGGTTCTGGTGCAGGGTTTCCTGGACTTGTTTTATCCATTATGGGCTTTCCATCTGTTCATTTGCTGGAGCCAAGCTATAAAAAAACACTTTTTCTTCAAGAAGTGGTAGATTCTCTTCGTTTGGCAGCAAAAATTCACCGAAAATGTGTGGAAAATTTTGAGCCATCTGAGAGTCCCACAGTTTTAACCTCCAGAGCATTTGCTTCTGTTGATAAAATTTTCTTTCTTTCTTCTCATTTGAGAGGTCTTCCTTTGCGCTATGTTCTCATGAAAGGAGCTTCTTTTCAGGAAGATATTTATGATGCTGAAAGAAAATGGAATTTTAAACTTGAAATTTATCCAAGTTTGACACATTCTTCTGGAAGAATTCTTATTTTTTCTGAAGTTTATGCAAAAAATGGCTAAAATTTTTTCTATTGTGAACCAAAAGGGAGGGGTTGGCAAGACAACAACAGCCATTAATTTGGCGGCGTCCATTGCCGCTATTCAAAAAAAAATTCTTTTGGTTGATTTTGATCCCCAAGGTAACGCGACAACTGGCCTTTCTGTTTCTCCAGAGAAACGCCAGAAAACGGTTTATGATTTGCTTTTTGAGCCTCATTCTGTTTCAGCAAGTTGTATTCCAACTCTTATTCCGGGGCTTGATCTTCTCCCCGCTTCTCAAGATTTGTCTGCAGCTGAGGTGGAGCTTGCTTCCTTAGAAAAAAGAGAGGCGAAGCTTAAAACAGTATTGTTCCACGTGGAACAAAAATATGATTATATTTTTGTCGATTGCCCTCCTTCTTTAGGGATGTTAACGATTAATGCTTTGGCGGCATCTCACAAAATTCTTGTTCCCATGCAATGTGAATTTTTTGCTCTGGAAGGACTGAGCCATTTGTTAACGACGATACAAAAAATCAAAAAAAATATTAATGCAAATTTGGAGCTTCAAGGAATTGTACTTACCATGTATGACCGACGAAATTTATTAAATCAACAGGTGGCTGAGGACGTCTATTCTCATTTTAAGCAGAAAGTTTATAAAACGCCTATTCCGCGAAATATTAAAATCCCAGAAGCTTCTTCTTTTGGAAAACCAATCATTGTTTATGACCTGAAAAGCGCTGGGTCTCGCGCCTATTTGGAACTTGCAAAAGAATTTTTAGAAAGAGAAAAGGAGTTTTGATATGCAATCAATAGCTAAAAAACAAGCTTTAGGGCGAGGATTATCTGCGTTGTTTGAAATTGAAACTAGCTTTCAAGAAATGTTTTCTTTCATTCCTATAAATGAAATAGCTTTAAATCCTTACCAACCTCGTCAAATTTTTGATGAATCAAAATTAGAAGATCTTATCAATTCTGTCCGAGAAAAAGGGGTTTTGCAGCCGTTGCTTGTACGAGAATCCTCAGGCGGCTATGAACTAATTGCGGGTGAAAGGCGTTTGAGAGCTGCTGAAAAAACAGGGTTAAAAGAAGTTCCTTGCCGCATTTTAAAGCTTTCAGATGAAGAAAGTTTAGAAATTGCTTTGCTCGAGAATGTGCAGCGAGCTGATTTAAACTGTTTGGAGGAAGCGGCAGGGTATTTAAAGCTAATCAATGAATTCTCTTACACTCAAGAAATGCTCTCAAAAAAAATAGGGAAAAGCCGCAGCCATATTGCAAATAGCTTGCGTTTATTAAGTTTACCAAAGGAAGTTCAAGCGCTTCTCCAATCTCAAGATATTTCTGTAGGTCACGCAAAATGTCTAATCGGTGCAGAAGATCCTATTCGTTTAGCTGAAATGATTGTTGCGGGTGGGTTGAATGTTAGGCAATCAGAAGATCTTGTTCGAAAATCTAAAACAGGTACTCAACAAAATGTTTATGCGCGCGAAATTGATACAGAAGAGTTTGCTCTTGCGCAACAATTAACGGATTTGACGGGTTTAAAAGCCAAGGTTTTTTTAAAAAAAATTGGGGGGATGGTGCAATTTTTTTTTGAAACCCCCTCTGATTTTGATCGCTTTTTAGAGCGGCTTAGCAAAACAAATGGGATTGATGTTTAATTTTTGGGCATTGTTTAATTAAGATAGTTTTTGTTTCCAGAGGATATAAAGAGCAATTCAGCCATCAGTGGCGATTTGGAATAACGTTTCGTTTTTCTGTTAAAACGCGCCAGATATAGCTAAAGCCTTATAATTTTGCTACATTTTTAAAGAGATTTTTGATGCTGCATTGGAGATTTCGTCTCGTTGCTTTAGCCTCTCGCCCATTTTTTCTCAATGGGATTCAAGTCTGGGGAATAGGGTGGTAAGT
>JBOFKI010000146.1:0-33834 GCA_051657245.1 Alphaproteobacteria bacterium
TGCGCGACCCGCGTCCGCTGTCCTTCCGGCAGTGTCGTGGAGAACTCGGCTTCTTCCGCGTGCCGCTGGCGCTGTCGGAAGAAGAGGCGTCGTCGCACGGGCTCGCCACATGAGGACCTGGAAGACATCGGAGGCACCATCGCAGTCGCGGGGAGTTTCAATGGTTGCGCACCGAGGGCCGCGAGTTGTGCGCCGACGTGGCTGACGTGGCGCAGTATCTCGACGAGCAGCAGCGGATGGCGCGCGAAGGGGTGGCGTCGTGATGGGTGACGAACTGCTCCCAAAGCAGGGGGGCAAGCAATGAGCTTTACACCTGGGATGCGTGCATCGCAAGGCGAGGCCACGGCCGCCAAACAGGTCGACGAGCAATGCCGTCACTGCGACAGCACGGTGATGCTCTATGAAAAGTGGGAGTCGTCGTGCGGCGGATGGGAAGACGTGAAGGTGACGTGTCCGAAGTGCCTGCACGGCTACTGGATCGAGGGCATCGACTCATGATCACAAAGTTGCCATCCACATCCACCCAAGATAGCCCGGACTCTGCCCGGGATGGAGGTGACTTCGATGGCAAGTGAGAAGCCGACCGATGGGCCGTGGCGGTGGGACGCCCTGCGTGCGGTTCTTGATCGCGAGCCCGGAGCGGAGGCGGCTGGGCGTGCCCTACTCGATGCGCTCGAATCCAGCCCCGAGAACACCCAAGGAGAGCCCAATGTCTAAACAAAAGGCGTTCGAGCAGTTCATTCTTTCTCGGACGACGCTATCGATCGAGCGCGATCACGGCGACCCGGGCATGTACCGGCACGCCCAAACGGATGAAGCGTGGCGCGTGTGGCGTGCGGCTGTCGAGTACATGACCCCTAGATGCGATTGCTCGACATCGATCGACCCGGAAGGCGTGCGGCGAACGATCTGCTCGTCTATGCAAATGCGCCGCGCTGTCGCTGAAGGGCACGCGTTCATGTTGGCCCGCGACTTCGAAGGCAAGCCGGAGGGCTCGACGTGAAGGAGCGACCCATCATCCCAGCTTCGCGCGTGACCGTGAGCAGCGCGGGCTTGCGGATAGACCATGTGACCGCCGCGGCTGTGGGTCGTGGCTGCGCGAGCAAAAGTGCGAGTCCGACTGCGGTTATGCGTGACTGCGGCACACGGGATCAAGGAGTGATCGATGATCGGAGCATGGTCTCAGTACCCGCAGCATTGCCCACAAGAAGGCGAAATGGTGGTCGTGGCCTCGCCGGTATGTGACGACATTGAATCAGTCCTCTACGGACCGCGCCCGACGGCCGTAGTCCGAATCTTCCGCAGCGGCTACCTGCACGACGAGCACGGCGGCTACATCGCAATGCCGTTTGGCGAATGGTGGACTTCGCTACCTCCTGCTAGCGCAAGGTGTTGAGGCACACGGGCTCAAGCAGTAAGCGTCACCGCCGCTTCTTCGGCCTCGCCTGCTCGTACTGCTCGTGCAGCGACTCCAACGTGATCGCGACATACCGCTCGTGGATGTCGTCGCTGCGATGCCCGGTGATCTTCTTGCGGGCATCCTTGTCGAACCCGAGGTCACGTAGCGCGCTCGTCGCCTCGCGTCGCATGTCGTGCAGGCGCAGGTCAGGGATGCCGAGGGCTCGCGTTCCGGCCGTCACCAGGTCGGTGAGCTTCTCCTTCGACACCGGGAACACCAGCGCATCGGTGCGCGGCTGCCGGCATGAGACCGAGCGCTCGCGCCCTGTCCATGACCGCGCTCGAACTGCGCCGCAGCTTGATCATGATGTCGGCGATCGGAGTGCGGCCGAACATCTCGACGAGGATCCGCTCATCCCGAGCGGTCCATCGCAGGCAGCGCCGGCTGATGCTGCGCCGCGCCATGCTGGGATCAGCGCCGCGCGATCTCGGCGTTGATCTCGCGCAAGGTCGCGTGCAGGGACGCCAGCAGCGCCGGCCAGCGCACGAACGTCTCGATGGCGCCGATGCGGGTGGCGAACGTGCCGCGCAGCCGCGCCAACTGGTGCCGCGTGAGGGTGTGCAGCGGCGCCGTCTTCGTGTTCCAGAACTCGGTGCGCATGGCCCTACTTCGGGAACTCGGCAGGTCGGCTGACGAACCAGAACGCGAGCGCGGCGCTGGCCTGGGTTCCGACCCAACTGATCCCGGCATACACGAGCTGTGATCGCTCGGCCGCCGGCAGATCAGGCCACACCTCGCGCATGCGCCACAGCAGCACGCCGTTCACGGCCAGCGCGCCAAGCGTCAGGACGTAGGTCATCACGGGCCGCACGCTGCGCCGCAAGCCGTCGATCCAGTCGTCGTGCCCGGCGTCGGCCTGGTTGATCTTGCCGATCGCGTCGAAGCGCGCCACCTCCATCGCGGCCGTGCCCTCGATCACAGCCAGACGGGCCTTGCCCTCGGCCTCGGCCTGGGCCACCTTGATGTCCCATTCGCGCATCGCGACCTCGTGGGCGCGATCGGCAGCCCGGCGCGCGGTCTCGGCTTCGATCTCGGCTCGCTTGAGCTGCACATCGAGTCGCCGGTTGAAGTAGCCACCGACGGCGCCGATCAGCGAGCCGATGACGGGGCCGCCGAGGAAGGACAGGATCGTGGTCAGCATAAATTTTCTCGTGTCACGGAAAAAGTGTTGACTGATGCGATTTCTTGTGTCACAGTTAATCCCGTCGCATCAACCGATGCACCCGGCGCCTCCCGGCAGTGGGGCAGGAGAGAGAACCATGGCCCGCATCACCATCAACACGCAGATCCTCGACGGCAATCTAGGCGACGGATGGGACGACAACTACGCTGCGGCACGACGCCTCGCCGCTCCGACGACCATCACAATCAACGCGACCGAAATCGACGTGTCCAACTACACGGACGAAACGTTGCAGGGATTCGCGAAGTACATGACCGACGAGGAAACCTACCTCTGCGAACTCGCCGACGCCACGCCGGCCGAATGGGTCGAGAACATGGCCCGCACGCTCGGCGACGCCCGTGCGCTCGAAATCATCCGCGCCTGACCCCATCCACCTAGCCCGCGCTGGCGGGCTATCGGATGCGGTCAACCTGAGGACGCAATGCCCAACCACCCGAACCGATGGATGCGCGCAGCAGAACGCGCCGCGCGCAGCTACATCGATCGCCAGTACCCGGAGCGCACGCCAGGAGCGCCGGTCATGTGCTCGGACGAAGTAATGACTGAAGCGCTCGTGCGCGCCTACGTCGCCGGTGTCGCGTACGGGCGTCAAGCGATGCGCGTGTCGCTCGAGCCAGCGAGGCAACGATGACCACGCAGCCGAAACGGCGCGGCCGACCACCTCTGCCGCCTGAGCAGCGCACCACAGCGCCAACGATGACGATCCGGCTCGATGTCGAGCGCGCGGCCAAGCTGCGCGCGCTTGGCATGGACTGGCTTCGCCAGAGGATCGACCGAGCGAAGGCCCCGTGATCACGTGATGTTCAGCCTCATCGGTTGATCACCGAGCACCGCGTCGAGTTGACGCATCGCCGCAGCGGATGACGACACGGCGCGTTGCTGGCGGCCGTGGCTGTTGCGCAGGACCGCGAACCGTAGGCCCGCCAGGATGCAGCCACGCGAGTCGCTGTCGAGCAGCGCGGACTCGATGACGTCGCCGGCGAAGTTGCCGCGGTGGATCAGGATCGCTGATCTTCCCGGCACGTCGTGCAGGCCGTAGACGCGGCCGAAGCGCGGCGATCGGACGCGCGTGCAGGCGTATGTGCCAGGCGGGATGCACGACGCGCTGCGCACGTTGCCGCGCCACGGAAGCTCGGCAGTGACGATGGGGGAGTCGAGCCCGGGCAGGACCAGCAGGCCGAATGTTCCATGCGGGCCGGTTTGCAGGCGGCGCCGGGTGGCTTCGATCACCGGCGTCGCGCTGCCCGCTTCATCGCCGTCTCGCGCGTCCACGGGCACCCGCTGCGCCCATGCTCGCGGCTGCCGCACAGCGTGCACACGTCGGCGACCACGCGATCCGCTGGGATCGACCAATGGCTGTAGCGGCCGATCAGGCTGGCGCGCGTGGCGTACCAGCGCAGGCTCGATCGGTCGGCAGCCTCGAGCCGCCACCAGCACGACGCAGCGCGCAGCAGCGCCGCGGCCAGGTCGAGCATCAGGCGAACGCAGGCACGGGCGATCATGCTCGTACCCACAGCGCCAGCAGCGTCGCCGCGCAGGCGACGGCCAGGATGACCGTGAACGGCGCGAGCACCGGATCACGCGCCAGGTCGCGCAGCATGGTCTTCGTCATGGTGTCGGAGCCTCCACACGAACAGCACCGCGCAGAGCGCGATGACGGACAGGTCGGCGGTGTCGATGCCGGCCGCGCCGCAGGTCGACATGCCTTCGGGCAGGATCAGCGGGCGATCCATCGGGTGCATCGGCCTGCAGATCACGCGCTGCACCGACTCGAACAGGCCGTAGACCGCCGTCAGCGCCACGAGGCGCGACGATGCGGCGGCCCCGATAACGGCCCACAGCACCGACGCCTCGAGCCCGTACAGCACGGATTCCAGTGCCGCGGCGCGCCATCCCAGCATGTCGGCGATGTCGGCGGCCAGCACGTGCACGATCGTCGCCAGCAGCAGGAGCGCAGCGCCGGCGCGCATGCTTCAAGGATTCCTTGACAGATCAGCCGCCCTTGTCGTCGCCGTGGCCGCCGCCCTTCTGTGCCTCGCGCTCGCGCCGCAGGCGTTCACGCAGCTTGTCCTCGGCCTCGCGGCCCATGGCGTGCAGTTCGTCGTCGAGCTGGTGGCCGAGCTCGCGCAGGCTCGACGGCTTGCCTTCACGCCGCACGACTCGATAGACGCCGTACGCGGCGATGCAGACGGCGAATGCGGCGATCAGGTAGATCAGGGCTTCCAGGGCTTCCATGGCTTCGGCTCCTTGGTTGATGTCGGCGTGAGGCTGGGCTTCCGGGCCTCAGGCGGCGGCCCGCGCTGCCACGCCACCGAACCCAACGTGAAAGCCCACACGTAGCACCCCAGCAGCCCCAGGTGCCACAGCGGGCCGACCCATGGCCATGACCATGCGGCCATGAACGCGCAGGCGCCCGAAGCCGCGTAGAGCGCACGGTATGTGCCGCGCGTCGTGCGTCGGCTGGTCTTTGCGACTCGGCATGCGCTGGCCCACGCGATCGCGCCGCACAGGACCAGGTTGATGACGGCCGCGGCCACGAGTGCCGGCTCGGAGACGTTGAGCAGCGCGAGCATGAACACGGGCGTGACGGTCATGGCTTGTCTCCAGGCGGCGGCGCGGCTGGCTGGCCGATGCCGAGCATCAGCTTGATGCGGCCCCATCCCCACGCGATCGTCTCGCGGTGGTCGATGTAGGCGACGACGACGGCCACGACCGGCAGCGTCCATCGCCAGTCCATGCCGCTGACGCGCTGCATGCCCCAAGACACGCCGACCGCGACGAATGCCGCGAGCGCCGTGCGTTGCGCGATGAACCTCAGCGTGCGCCAGCGCGGCCACTCGTCATCGGGGTCTCGGTCGCCGGCAGCCATCCATGCCGAGAACGAGGCCACGCCGACGACGAGCACATACGGCGCGATCTGTCCCGACACCTGCGTGCTCGAGACGAAGCCGAGCAGCAGCGCGACAAGCGCGACAAGATCGATGGGCGGTGGTTGCGACATGGCTCGCTCTTGTGCTCCGTGGTAATGCGTCGTGGCGCCGCGATTCACTGCTCGCGCGTCACACCCCGAAGTGCCGGGTCTCCAGCACGCTCCATCCCGTCGAGCCGCTGACACTGGACACCGTGACCCACGGGGCACCAGCGGCCGCGCTGGTGTTGTTGCCCTGGATCTGCCACGACGTCGGCGTGCGGCCTGTCACGACGCGCTGCGACTTGAGGTAGTAGCGCGTGACCTTGCGTGGTGAGCCGAAGTCGAACGCGGCCCACGCCGGCACGTGCTGTCCCGATGCAGTGACCCACTCGAGCCCGTTGTTCACGGGGCGCATTTCCCATGCGGTCGAGTTGCTCGAATCAAAGGATGACTCGCTGTAGTTCGCCTGCGCCGTCGCGTAGTTGTCCAGGTGACCGCTGCCGCCATCGCCCACCGCGCCGGTGTCGAACAGCTCCATGCTGTCGAGCGACGTGTATTGGCTGTCGCCGTCGTTGGCCGTGATGTAGATGCGCCAGTAGCGGTAGAGGTCTTGGGCCGGCTTGAGGATGCCGAGGCCCGCGGGGAGCGTGAAGAACCCGCGATCGCGTCGCTGCACGATCTTCACGCTGCCGTGTCTCCGCCAAGCACCCACACTGCGGCGCTGCCGCCGGCGTTGGCGCGCACGTACAGCGCCACCATGGCGTTCACGCCCGCGGTCTTGGTGTGGTTCTGTCGGTTGACCACGGCGCCGCTACCGGTTGACGCGAACGTGATCACGCCCGCGCCGCCCTGCACGTACGTGACTGCGAACCCGACGGGGGCGCTGTTCGGCAAGGTCACCGCGATAGCAGTACCGTTCGAGTGGTCGATGATCTTGCCGGCATCGGTGGTCGCGCCGCTGACGACGACCGTGTACGACGTGCCGGTCTGGGCGTTCACGTTGCCGATGTACCCGGCCAGCGCGTCGGTGTCCGAAAGCACGACCCCGCTGCCCTGCAACAGCTTGCCGGTCGTGCCGTCGTAGCGTGGCAGGGTGTTGTCGACCGAGCTTGCCGGGCCGACGACATCGCCAGATCCACCGAGGCCAGGACTGCCTGGACCGAACAGGCCGCCGTCACGCGTGCGATGGTCGACGACCGCAGTCGGCCCCGATGCATCGGTCGTGACTGCGTAGACGCGCCTGAAGCTCGTGCTGTTGTTCCAGTTCGTCGTACCTGTCGACACGGTGGGCGCACCGCCTGCTACCGGGGCCACGATGTAGTTCGTCGCGCTGGCGGCAAGCGTGAGCGTGCCGTCGGAGACCTCGGCGGCACCGTACGGCCCGCCGTGATATCCCCAGGTCAGCCCGTCGTGCGCGCTGTTGCGCTGCCCGTAGACGCGCAGCGCCTCAAGCGCGACGAAGTTGCCGTTGACCTTGACGTTCGGTTCGCCGTCGGAGAGTGCCCAGGATTCGAGGCTCATGCTGATGCTCGCAGTTCGGCGCCGTCGCCCACGATGGCCGAGCGCCTGGCCACGCGCAGGTGCACGGTGCCGGTGACGCCGTCGGCCGCGCGATCGGCTGCGGTGTAGGTTGCGGATGGCCCCGTGCTGGTGATGGTGCGCAGGACCGTGGCGAAGGTTGCGTCGCTGCACACGCGCCAGACGTAGCCGGCGTCGAGCGGATCGGGAGGCGTGTAGATGCCGCCTGGTGTGTGCGACACGCCGAGGCGATGCCGCGGGCTGACTTGCAGCGTCCAGTCGGCGCCAGCGCTGCGGGTCACGCGCAGCAGCGTCGGCGAGTACGGCAGCAGGCCGCGGGCAGAGTTCGTGAAGGGAATCGACGATGCCTGCGTCGGCACCTGACCTGCCGACACGGCGCGCAGGTATCGCGCCTGGCTGACCTGAGAGGCATCGCCTGCCACGCGTCGAAGGTCGGACGTCGTCAGCAGGACGATCGTGTCGCCGACGGCATGCGAGCCCATGTGGGCCTCGGTGCCGAGGTACCCGCGGATGAAGCCGCTCAGGCGGTAGATCGTCCCGGACAAGAGCACGGCGCGCCGGTAGCGGATGATCTCCCAGCGGCCATGCGCACCGATCGCGGCGACGTGCAGCGTGCGGTCGGCTTGCATCGCGGCCTCGGTGACGCTGGCCAGCAGCGGGCTCGCTGCGCCCATGTCGACGGTGACGCTGGATCGCTGGTCCCACACGTAGCCGCCGGTCCACGGCCCCAGCACGCTGGTCGCGTGGCCGATGTTGCTGGACGTGCTGTGCCCGGCGACCGTCTCGGGGAACGTGACGCCATCGATGCTGCGCTGCACGCTGGCGCCCGACCACGCGCCGGTGAGCGCCGGCTCGACTGCGGTGTAGAAGCCGGCACCGTCGTCCTGCAAGCGCAGCAGCGGGATGTCGAGCGGCACGAGTCGCGTGCCGACGCGCAGCGGGACGGTCGTGCTCGGGCCTTGCGGCAACTCGGCGCCCGGCATCGTGAGCGCGAGCACCGACGGGTCCTCGAGCGCGGCATCGACGCGCATGACGCCATCGGCGAGCGTCGTGCGCGTGACTCGCATCAGGTACTGGTAGCCCGACTCATCCTCGGGCGCAATGGTGTCGCCTGGCTCTACGGCGAGCCATGCCGATCGCAGGGCCAGCGGTGCCGTGCTCGCCTGGTTGCGCGCCATCTGCGCGAGTTGGTAGACCGCCGTGCGTGCCTCGGTCGAGGTCATCGCGACGTTGCTCTCGAGCTTCGTGCTGTGCGGGCTCTCGGTGACCAGTCTGTCGGCACGTTCGTAGCCGCTCTCGTAGTCCTTGTCGATGAGCGGGTACACGATGCCAGGCACGGCCGGCACCTCGTCGTCGCTGGTGCGAGCCAGGCCGACGAGCGGCTGGATGTCGCGGCCGTCGACGTCGCATCCGGTCTCGCCGAACGGAATCTCGATCGGCGCCGCAGTGCCCATCGGGACGAATCGGATCGGGTGCCCCGGAATCTCGAGGATCTTGAACACTCGCTTCAGGTCCTCGATCGCCTCGCGCGCACTGCCCTTGCATAGCACGCCGTGCAGCGTGATGTCGGCAAGTGCCGTTGTGTCCCACAGCGTGGGGTCGTACTCGTCGTCGCGTTCAAGCTCGAAGTCGAAGACGCTTTGCAGTGACACGCGCGTGGTCGTGACGACAGCGCCGCCATCGTCCACAGGCTCGATGGAAGGCGGCACGAATGGCGACGGATACCTCGACCGCCGGCGCGTGTAGCGCACGCCGTCGAATGCGTACAGCCCCGGGTACAGCGCAGTCGCGCCGCCGCGCAGCACGGCCGCCGTCGTGATCGCGGTGGCAACCGGGGGCGCGGTCAGGGCGATCGTCGCCACGGCCACGCCGTTGATGTACGCCGTGCCCGTGTGCGTGGCTCCGATGTAGTCGATCGCGACGTGCGTGAAGGTCGGGCCGTAGTCCCATGCCGGCAGCGTCACCGACTGGTTCAGCAACGTGAACGTCATGAACGTCGTGGCCGGCGAGATCGTGTGCGAGATCGCGAGCGAGATCTCGTCGCCACCTCCGGTGCGCACGTAGAGCAGCTCGAAGCTGTCGCCGGTGTCGCTGGACACCATCACGCGAGCCTCGAGGCTCAGGTCTTCGTCCTGCGTCCACGCCACGCTGATCGGAGCCGATCGAGCACCGCTGTCGCCTGACGCTCCGGTGACGTTGGATACGCACGCGTTGCCCCAGACGCCGCCGAGCAGGTGCTCGACGCCGTTGTTCGTGACGGTGTGCGACCAGCTCGAAGTGTCGAATATCGTGGTCGACACCGGAGCCTCGTTGCAGTTCAGGAGCCAGAACACATTCCCGGGGCCTCTCGTCCCGGACGTTGTGACCTCGATCTCGAGCATCGGCGGCGTCTTGTAGGTGCCGCAGTCCAGGTGAACCCACTCGCCGGTGGGGCGCTGTCGGTAGCCGATCGCGTTCTCGGTGCCGACGCCTTCTTCGTAGACGGCAGGCGGCACCTGAGTCGGGCTGCCGGTGTGCAGGAAGAACTGCTCCCACGCCGGCGTGCCGGTGCTCGACGCCAGGCTGTCGGGGTCGGTGTCAGGATGCCGAGACGCGGCGAGCTTCTTGTCCTTCCAGATCCTGATCCAGTCGACGATCGGGTTGCGGCTGTCGTTGTCACACAGCACGCACAGCGCGTGCAGCCTGTAGTTGATCGTCGGGCCGACGGCAGGCTCGGTCTCGCCCTTGCCGCCGCCGCCACCGGTCTCGACGGTGCTGTACGGGCTGACCCACACCGGCGACGCCGCGACCTTCATGGTCCCGTAGACCCGTGGGATGTCGTCGCCAAGCTCGAGCGCCGGCGCTGTCAGGTCGCCAGGCTTCGGTGACTCTGGACCCTGCGACGACATGTAGAGCGCGGTCGCCATGCTGCCGAGCGCGTATCCCCAGTACGCGCCGGTCGGGCCGCCGACCATCCATCCGATCGCGGCACCGACGACGCCGCCGACAACTTGCATGCTGGTCAGCCCTGATCGATGCCCGGGATGCGGTAGGCCTGGACGAGGCCGAACCATCGATCGTCGAAGCGCACGACGGATCGCCTGACCTGCGCCGGTGCTGCGGGTCCGCTCGAGTGCACGGCGTACATGCGGCCGTCTGCCTTGATCTCGACCACGACCATCAGGTGCTGCGGATGCGCGCCGCGGAAGCGGCACAGCAGTACGTCGGCGACGCCGATCTCGGCCGGCGTGATGCGGCGCATGTGCTGGTCGCAGTACGCCTGGAGCGTGGCGCCGTCTGGAACGGGGCCGTAGTCCGTCACGTCGAAGTCAGGCGGCACGAGGCCATGCACTCGGCTCGCGCAGATCACCGGCCCGACGCAGTCCATGCCGTGGCGCGGCACGCGGCCCTGGTGGACGTATGGCGTGCCGACGTAGCCTTCGAGCGTGGCCGCGAAGGCGGATCGGGTCGTCATCGTCTTCACGGACCCGGAGGTGGCGCAGGTTCAGGCGCAGGTGCCGGCGCGTCGGCGGGCGTGTTGCCGGGGCCGCCGCCCATCAGCTGCTCGTGTGTCGGGGCATGCGGGTCGCCGCCGAAGTTGAGCTCGTTGCCGCGAGCCTTGCAGTCCTCGAGGCGCTTCAGGCATCCGCGCTCGACGGTGACTGCCCACCCGACGACCGGCGGCTGCACCATCGGGCGCGCGAGCGTGATGACGGAACCGACGTTGTGGTCGATCAGCTGCGGCAGGTCTTCGTGGACGCCGTCATGCGTGAAGAAGCGGCCGTTCGCGAAGTAGTCGTCAGCCCACGGTGCGCCGTCGGTGGTGACGGTGAACGTCGCGGCGTCGGCGACGGCCGTGATGACCAGTTCGTGGCTCGCCGCGATGACTGCGCACTTCCAGTCGCCGTATCGGTACGGGCATGTCAGGCCCGTCTGCCGCGTGAAGTTGCGGCCCAACATGGCGCGGGCGTCGCGGAACTCCATGAGCCACGTCGAGCCGCGCTGCGGCGTCATCTGCGCGAGGCGGTACTTGCCGAACGTGATGAATCCGCCGGCTGCGGCCGTCCAGTCGACCATCTGCAGCAGTACCCACGCGCCCTCGAAGCGACCCGCCATGACCGCGAGCTTCTCGGCAGGCGTGAGGATCACCGTCAGTTCGAACGTGCCGATCGTGCTGCCGACCGCCTGCTCGACAGCCGAGATCACGAAGCCAGGGTTGCTGACGTACGTGTCGGCACCGATTCGCAGGTCGGCATCGTGGCTCGTGAATCGCTGCACGGGATCGTGCGGCAGCGTGAGCGTGACGACCCACGCGAGCGTGGTGGTGCCCTCGGCCAGCTTCGGGATGATGCCGGCCGGGATGGATCGCATCGCTCAGTCGCCGAGCCCGTCTCGGACCTCGATGATCGGGATGTCGGCCCACTCGATGAGGTTGCGGCCTCCGGGCCTGCGAGCGACGTGCTGGACCTCGAACTCGTCGGTGTCGTATCGACACGGCACGTCGAATTCGCATTGGACGGTGTAGCCGACGCCGGTGGCGATCGCGCTGACGATGCCGGTCTCGACGTTGACGGCGAAAGTCACTGGTGAACCGCCGGCATCGAAGACCGCCATGGTGTCCGGCACGATGCGCGTGATGTGGCGCACGTACTCATAGCCAGATGGACCGTAGACCTTGCAGGTCTGCCAGCCAGCGGTCGTCAGCACGAGGCGGCTGTCGGCGCGCGCGAGCTGGTAGTCGGTCCAGTCGCGGAAGCGCCAGAAGTGCAGGCGCCCGCGCGCCGCGTAGAAGTGCGCCCGGCACTGGGCTGCCTGGAGGTCGTTCTTGATCCCCTGGCTGACGTTCCACCGGCCGCGGGCTCGCGACCAGTTCTGCTGCCCGCTCTCGCGACCCGACTGCGCCTCGACGATCGTGGTCGACCAGTGGCCGTGTCCGCCGGTGGCGCCCCGTGCGATGCGGCGCGGGAACTGGAGTGGAAGGTAGGCCATGCGTCAGCCTGCGCGCGCGAGGGCTCGCTGCATGCCGCGGCCGGCCTGCGCCGCGATCTGTTGCTGGGTTCGGCGGTCGGGTGCGGATTGCATGACGAACGTCGGCGAGTAGTAGACCGGCCTGCCGCGTTGCGCGGACCACGCCTGCTGCTGCGGTCGCTGCTGCATGCCGCTGCTGCGCATGGGCGTCGACATCATCCCGGCCCCGACGAGGCCTCCGTTCGCGTAGCCGTAGACCCCGGTCTGCCGCGGCGCACCGCGGCGCGCCTTCTGGTGCTGCTCCTCGAGCCAGGTCACGCCGAGGTTGCGCACGGCCGGCGCGCTGAAGACGTACTCGCCGGCGTGGACGACACCGGCCACGTCGTGCGTGGCGCCGGGACCGGTGTACCCGCCTGACGAGAAGGCTGCGCCGACGGCAGCACCGGTCGTGAGCGATGCCGCCGCGGTGGCTGCAGCTGCGGTGATCGTCGCAGCGAAGGCTGCGCCGGCACCGGTGATCGATCCGGCAGTGGTGACGCCCGCGCCCGTCAGCGCACCGGCAACGCCTGTTCCTGCCCCTGTGGCCGCCCCGGCGAACGCGGTGCCTGCTCCACCCACGGCGCCGCCGAACGCTGTCCCTGCGCCCGTTACGGCCCCAGCGAAGGCCGTCCCCGCGCCGCTGATGGCCGTTGCGAGCGCGGTACCGGCCGCGGCGTCCGTGGCGGCCGTGCTCGCCGCCGACGTGACGGCCGAGGTCGCGGCCTGCGAGGCGATGGCCTGCCCGCCCTGGTTCGCCACCGCGGCAGCCGCAGCGTTGCCGCCCTGCGTGCCGAAGATCGACTGGAGGAACTGCCCGATGCCGCCGCCGCTGTCGGTGGCCAAGCCGTTCAGGGCCTGCTTCAGCCAGTCCGTGACGGGGCGCGTGATGAACTCGCGATTCATGATCGACAGCAGGTCGGCCTCGAAGGCCTTGAGCGCGGCTTTTGCATCCTTCGGGTTGCCGACCAGCTTGGTCAGGAAGTCGCCGCCGGCGGTCGCCAAGTCGTCGGTGAAGGCGCGCATGCGTTGCAGCGCCGGGTCGATGTTCGCGGCCAGGCGCTGGATGTCGGCGTCGAGCCGCTCGACGAACTGCGCGGCCGGGCTGTTGGGATCTGCGGCGTTGGCGAGTGCCGCCACGCGGTCGCGCAGGGCCTGCAACTGCGCGAGTTGCGCGCTGCGCTGCTGGTAGATCGCCTGCTCGCGCTCGACGGTCGTCGCGGCGCGCTGGTCCATCGCGATCGCGAGTCGTTCTTCGGCTGCCGCCATCTGGCCGCTGACGCGCGACGACTGGTCGCTGAGGATCTGAAGCTCGGTCGCGTTGCGCTGCGCGGCTTCGAAGCTCGAGAGTGACTGCGGGTCGATGCCCGAGGCTGCGGCACCGCGGCGCGCCTGCGCGATGACGAGTTCGGTTCGCAGGCGCGCGGCTTCGGCCAGGTCGCCGTTCAGTTCGAGCGTGCGGGCGCGTAGCTCGATGGTCTGGTCGACGGCGCGCTGCCGGGCCTGCTGCTCGGCCTGCGCGTCGAGTTGCTGCTGCTGGCGGTACTCGCGGGCCGCCTTGACCTCCTTCGCTTGGAGTTCGGCGATCTTGGTGGCCGTGCGCTCGCGCTCGGCTGGGTCGCGCGTCTCGGCAAGGCTGGCCTTGAGCGCGGCGGCCTCGGCCGCGAAGCCGGCCACCTGGGCATCGACCGCGGCTCGCGCGAGTTCGCGGCGCCGCGCGTAGTAGTCCTCGATGTGCACGAGGCCGGCGTCGAACTCGCCTTGCAGAAATCGCTGTTGGAACTGCACGAGGTCGCGCTCGTCCTCGAAGATCGCGCGCAGGCTGGCCAGCGCAGCGTCGAGCTGTGCTTTGCGCAGGCGGTCGGCTGCGGCCTGTGCCTTCGCGGCATCGGGATCGGGGCCGCCGCGGAAGTTGAGTTGCCGGCCGCCGCGGTCGAGCGGGGACGGGCCCGGCAGCGCGGCCCGCTGGTCTTGCAGGCTGAACTGCGACTCGAGCCGCGAACTGAACGACGGCGCCGCCAGGATTCGCGCGATGTCGGCCTTCGCCTCGGCCGCAATGCTGCGAGCTCGGTCGAACTCACCCTCGAGCACCGCCGCGGCTTGCGCGCCGAGCGCCCCGAGCGTCGTCCCGACGACCTGGAATGTGCCGGTGATGCCCTGCGCTGCGTCTCCGACGCCCGCCAGCACGCGCATGGCGTTGCGTGCCCACGTCTCGACGCCGTTGTTCCCGGCGAGGTCGCGCTGCGCGTTGTCGAGCCCGAGCGTCTCGCGCGCCGTGTCGCTGAGGGCCGCCAGGAACGCATTGAACGCCGGCAGCGCCTGTAAGGCGACCAGTTGCGCCGCCTGCTTCAACTCGCTGCGCAGCGCCGCGTTCCGATCGGCCAGGTCGTCGGCCAGCGCGATCTGCTCCTTGGTGAGCTTGATCTGCGAGGCACCGGTCTCGCCCAACTGCTTCAGGAACGGAAGCGCCTCGGCACCGCTCTTGCCGAGTAGCGCGATGGCGACCGCCGTTTTCTGCGGGCCGTCGGCGAAGCTGTTCAGCGCCTTGCCGAGTTGCTCGAACTGCTGCTCGGGCGCCAGGCTCTTAAAGGCCGCCATCTCGATGCCCAGCGCCTTGAGCGCAGCGCCGGCGCCCTTGGTCTCGTCGTCGGTCTTCGACAGCGTGCCGGTGAGCTTGACCATGAAGCCGGCGAGGCGCTCGATGCCGAGACCTGCGACGTCCGCAGGCGTCTGCAGGGCGGCAAGCGAGACCGCCGATGCACCGGTGACTTCCTCGAGGTCCTGGAAGGCCGCGACACTGCCGACAAGTTCGGGCAGCACCGAGGCGAGGCTGCGCGCCGCCTGCTCGGCTGCCGATGCGAGCGCGCTGCCGGCGAAGACGCTGCCGACGCCCGCGAAGCTGCGATTCATGCGCGCCGCCGCGCGCTCGACGCTGGCCGAGGCTTCCTTCATGCCCGCCTCGAAGCGGGCGAGGTTGGCCTCGAGGTCGATGGTCAGGCGGGCGATGGCCATGTGGTGCGAGTGCCTTGCTGCGTGTCAGATCGCGGTCACTGCGGTCTACCGCGAGGACTCTTCCGGTAGACAACACCAGAGAGAGAACATCCATGCACACCAAGCGGCCAGCGCTGCGTCGTGCATGTCGAGCTTGATGAGCAGTAGCGCAACGGACGCCGCTGTCAGGCTGACATAGGCATTGCCGATGAGCGATCGGATCTTGCGGTTCATGAGTCGTCCTCGTCGTAGTCGTCGTACGAAGCCGGCATGCGAGAGTCGGCGCTGCTGCGATCGTCTGGACGACGCGCGGTCTTGATGGTCATGAGGCCGGACACGAGAGCCTCGACATCGGTGACGCCGATCCACTGCGCGACCCACGGCAGCGATTGCCAGTCGATCGCGCCCCAGCCGTCGGCGAGCATTGACCACGCCTCGGCGATCTGCCGGTTGATCGGGAGCAGCGGCGGCGTGTCGTCGTCATCGTCATCACGCACCTGGTCGGCGGGCTCGAGGCCCTGCGCGATCAGGTGCTCTCGGAGTTTCCCGAGGCGGCCTTTCGCTCCTGGCGCCTTGCGTCGACGGCAGCCGTGAGAGCCTCGATCGCGCGTGATGCCAGCGCGGCGTCGTCCATGAGTACGTCGTACCAGAGCGCTCGGTCGTACGGCACCGGGTCTTCGGCGCCACCGCGGTAGAGGTCCGCTTCGGTCCAGCCAGACCAGTCTGCGGTGTTGTGCACGACGCTTTGCAGCGCCGTCAGCCCCGGTAGTTCGGCCCCCTGGTTGTCCTGCGGCCGCAGCAGCGTGACGCTGCGCCGCTCGTCGACCACGAGACGGATCTCGCGGAACTTGCGGCGCTGGCGCAGGATGAAGGCGAAGTCGACCCGCTGCTCGGCGGGCTTGTCGTTGCTGTTGCTCATGCCGCGATCAGAGGTAGAGCACGTCGCCCTTGACCGTGATCGAGAACGTAGCGCGAGCGACCTCCTTCACGTTCTGGTCGAACGTCGGATAGCTGGGCACGCCGGCGAACAGAACGACCAACTGCGTCAGCGTCGGCTCGTTCAGGTACGTCGCACGGAAGACGGCGGTCGAGCTTTTCTTCGCGTAGGCGCGCATCGTGCGCACGGCGACCGACTTGGGGTCGGCGTACATCTCGCCTTGCAGGGTCTCGGCGCTGAGGCTGCCGACCTCGAGCTTGTCTTTGTAGTCGAGCAGAACCGTGACGTCGGTGGTTGCAGCCTCGCCGCCACCGACCGCGAAGCGCGTCTGCTGCGACAGCGTGGCCCACGTGGCGACCTCGGCGAGCGAACCGGTACCGGTCGCGCCGAACGGCGTGTAGTCGCTCGTATCGATGCCTTCGAGTTCGAGCGTGTTGGCCGTGATGTTCGCGGCACGGATGGCCTGGCCCTCGAGTTCCTCCATGCCGACCATGTTGGAGAACAGGCCGACATCGCCGTTCGCGAAGCCGTGCGCGGTGTGGGTCAGCACGCCCGGGTTTGCCGTCGTGATGGCGCTGCCGCCGGCGCCCGAGAGCGTCAGCGCGGGTGCGTACGTTGCCGCCATCTCGAATCGGACGCGGCGACCTTTGTGGAAAGCCATGATCAGGACCTTTCAGAATGAAAAAGGCCCGCACGAGGCGGGCCGGGTGGTGGTGCGCTGCGTTCGCGCGTGGTGGGGACTCAGGTGGCGATGTCGCTGCACGTGAGCGCAGCGCAGTCGAATTGCACGTCGGGGTCGAAAGCGGTGGCGCGCTCTTCGACGCAGTAGTCGCTGCCATCGGCATGCAGGGCTGAGGTGACGGCGTCGGCGATGGTGTTGGCCTGCAAGCTCGTCTGCCCCCAGCACTGCACGACGGGGAAGACGGTCTCGAACGCCGGCCCGTCGAGGCTGTACTCGGGCACGCGACGGAAGGTGACGACGATGTACGGCGGCGGGTCTTCTTCCTCGGCCGCGTTCATGCTGACCTTTGTCCCGACGAGAGCCTGCACGCCGGTGTCGTTGCGGATCAGGTCGAGGAAGTCGGTTTCGATGGTCACGGTCGCCGCCCCATCGCGTCCGGCAGGCCTGCGAGCGTGAGAAGCGCCGCGGCGTGCACGACATCGCTCGGCTTCTCGTCATGCCAAGCCGTGACGCGAACGACGCCACGGCGCAGCACGTGCCGCGGAGGCTTGGTGAAACGTCCACCTTCCTTGTGGACGCACGAGACGACGCCAAGCTCTTCGTCGGCCATAACAGCCGAGTCCACCTCGACGCCGTTCACGTACACGCGGCAACGCTTGCCGAGCGCGATGTAGTTGGCGTAGCCGGGGTCTGACCTGTTGCAGCTGACTCTCATTCGACCGACCTCCGCACGTTGAGACGCACCACCTCGGCCGCGATGCGCGTCGAGAAGATCTGCAAGGCGTTGTTCAGCCGCGCCTGCCCGGTCTCGATGAACGGGCGGCCCGGGACCTTGTGGCCGCTGCCTCGGGGCGTCCAGCCGAACTGCACGAAGCGCCAGTAGAAGGGGTCGTTCGGGTTGCGGGCGCCGCCGCCTCGCAGCGGCTTGACGTTGACGAACACGCCGACATCGCCGGCGCGGCGCGCGTACTTGCTCGTGCGCACCTTGACCGCGGCCTTGAGCGTGCCTGGCTTGCGGACGCCGCGGCGCAAGGCCTTGCGGCTGCTGGCGTTCGACAGGTCGAGCATCGGCGTGTTGCGCTTGATCTCGTCGCGTACCTCGCGCGCGCCGGCTGCCAGCGCGTTGCGCACGGCGCGGCGACGCAGCTTCGGGCCGAGCGATGTCAACTGCGACCGAAGCTCGGCAAGGCCTTTGATCTTGGCGGTGATCATGGCGCGCGGTTCTTCAGGTAGGTTGCGAGCGGGCTCGGCGCGGATGCGAGCGCACCGCCGACCTGGATGCCCCATGGCTTCATGTCGACGCCGACTCCGTGCTGCGCCATGTAGCGCCACATGCTCGAGGTCATCCCGTCGAAGGCGTACCAGGCGAAGTAGCGCATGCCGCGCGCCTTGCACTTGTCGAGGTGGTAGGCCATGACGGCCGTGTTCTGCCTCCACACCGTGTCATGCACGAACTGCATGAGCTTGGACAGACGCGACTCGTTGACGACGAAGGCCGTTGTGTCGAGCGGGACTGCCGTCGGCGTGTCGGCCACGTAGGCCGCCCGGTTCGCGTAGAGCGCGATGCCGCCGCCGGCGACTCCCTTGGCGAGCCATCCACGCCGCAGCAGGCCCGGATTGCTGGTCCAGTGGATGTAGACACGATCGCCGTCGTCGAAGAAGGTGTTCGGCTCGCTGGCGTGGTTGAGCGTGCGCGGCTGACCGTCGAAGCCTGCGATCGTCACGTCGGCAGGCACGATCTTGGCCCCATCGCTGCGCATGCCGAGCGCGGCAGACGCACTGCCCGAGTCCATCAGGATCTTCGGGTTGTCGTGGTTGCCGCCTTCGTAGCCCATCTCGAACGTCGTGCGAGGGAAGCCGTAGCTCGCGAGGTTCGCGGCCTGGCTGACCATGGCGGCATCGAACGCGTCGATCTTGGCGATGAAACGCTGCGTCCAGTAGTTCAGCGCGTTGCCACCGGTGAACGCGTTGTTCTCCCATGCCCGGTTCTTCATCAGCGCGAAGAGGTCTCCCTGCCCTTCGTCGAGTTGCGGGTAGGCCATGTCGGCGCTGATGTAGGCGCCGCAGCAGTGCACGTCGGCGATGTCGCCGAGTCGCACCGTCGCATCGCTTGACCAGCGGCGCATGACGTCCGCGCGCGCCACCTTGAACATGCTCCAGCCTGGATTCGTCGACTGGTGCCCGGTGGCAAGGATCGCGCGCGAGCCGAAGATGTTGCGCATGGTCCTGAAGGCCCGGAAGGCGAAGTCGGCGGCCCCGTACTGCTGGTTCTGCCACTCGTCGGGGCCGGTGACCGGCGTCAAGCCGTTCGCCGCGGCGTAGCTGTAGCGCAAGTACGCGGTGTTCGGCATGCCGAAGATCCAGCTCTCGTTGATGTCCTCGCCGAGGATCTTCTTCGGAACTGGATAGGCCGCGTGGAGCCTGCTGTAATACGCGGTCAGCGCCGCATCGGTCATCATCACGTAGGGCAGCACGCTCAGGGGGCGATCCGCTTCTGCGGACAGCTTCGCGATCTCCTCGGGCGCGAGCACCGACGAGCGCGAGCCTCGCGTGACGCTGTTGCCCGACCAGTTCACCTCCCACGCGTTCGGCAAGTAGCCGCCGAAGCGCGGGATCTCGTCCGAGGTCTGGCACCACGTGCCGATGGCGTTCGTCGCCTGCATCGTGCGAATGAAGCCGCCGTCGATCGCGTTCGCACCTGTCTTGATGATGTCGATGAAGGCCGGCGTGAACATCTGGCCGGCGTTGTGCAGACTCTCGTGTTGGGCCCGGAACATCGCCCACGCGGGCAGGCTCACGGCGCTGCCGGTCGGATTCGAGAAGCGCACCTCGACGTACACGCTGCTGAGCGCGCTACGCGGGTAGTCGGCATCCAGATCGGCCAGTTGCGCCGAGTGGTCGAACGTGAACTCGACGCGGTTCGCGGTGCTCGACGTGACGGTGACTCCGACACCGGTGACGGTGCATGCGAGCGCACCCTGCCACGTGACGACGTAGTTCCCGACGAGGCCTGCCGACGCCTCGGAAAGTTCGCGCAGCGGATGGAAGACGACACGACCACCGGGCGCGACGGTCACGGTGCCGTTGGACCAGTTCTCGGTGACGCCGATGCCCGACATGCTCAGGTACGCGGCCGTCCGGGCGAGGTTGATCATCGTCCCGAGCTGGTCGTAGTAGGCCTGCGGGTGGATGTTGTAGCCGACGCTCATGCCGTCTGGCAGCGCTGACGATCCTGGCGGCGAAGGCGGCGGCGGCGCAGGGGGAGGCGGTGGCGCCGGTGGAGGCGGCGGTGGCGCAGGTGGATCGACCGGATACGCCTGCGACACGAGCCGGCACATCAGCTCGAGGTCGCGCTTCTTGCTGCCCGGCGTGATGACCGACACGATGTCGTAGACCTCGCCGGTCTCGTTGTCGTCGACGCGCATGGTCGGCACGACGCCCTCACGCCAGCGCAGCGTGATCTTCGCGGTGATCTCCGTCTGGATCTGCGCGGCGGCGAAGTATTGCGTTCCGCGCAGCGGATCGATCGATGCCCACACGACCTCGACCGGCGTCCACGTCTCGATGGCCTGGCCGTGCGCGTCACGACCCGGCGTGCGCTGGCGGATGGTGACTCGGCGGTCGAGCTTGCCGGCGGGTGCGGTCATGGCGGTCGGTCCTCAGACGGTGATCTTGAGCCTGTGCTCGTCGAGCAGGCGAGCGTGGAAGCCGCCCGGGATCTCGACGGCGGTCCCGGTGATGTAGGTCTCGCGCTGCCGGTACAGCGTGCCGATCGCGAGGTGCATCCATGCCTTGATGTCGGCCGGCACGGCGGCCTGCGCTGCGGCATCGGTCGCGCCGGGAGCGGCGTACCCCGACCAGAACCGCACGCGCACGCTGTTCGAGCCCGTGGCGGCCGGCCACGCGCCGCCGCTGGCGAGCAGCAGCCACGACGGCTCGCGGGCGTCGTCGAGCACGTAGGCCGTGTTCGGCACGGTCTGCTGCGTACCGGTGCTGTCGAGGTAGCGGACCCACTCGACCGCCGTGACGGGCGCCGTGTCGAGCGCGAGGTGCGAGGCCGGGAAGGCGTCGAGCACCTGCTCGAGCTGGGTCGGCATGAGGTGCCGATCGGTCAGCCACTCGGCGCGCCGGCGCGCCGCGGCGATGAATCCCTGGATCAGCGCGTCCTCGTCGGCGTGGTCGACGCGCAGGTTGAGCTTGACCTCGGCCAGCGTGAGCGGCTCGGCCGTGGGCGGCGTGACGACGCGTAGGGTCATGAGTACCTCGTGCGCGTGGTGCTGTCGTTGGGCAGCCGGTCGGCGCCGATGCTGGGCGTGCGCTCGTGATGCTCGACAGCCGCGCGCTGTTGTTCGATGTCCGGCGGGCCCGATCCGGCCGCGGCGCGCCATGCGTCGGAGAGGGCGATGTAGGCGCCGATGGTGGCGGCCACCGACACGCCGCCGCCGAAGACCGAAACGCCGATGCCGGCCTGCACGCTGCGCGCGCCGAGGATCGTGACGTCGAGCGCGGCCTGCCGGGCGACGGCCGCCGCGACGACCGCGCTGACCTGTGCCTGCGCGGAGGCGACAGCTGCGACCGCCGCGGACACGGACGAGACCGCCTGCCGCGCCTGCTCGATGACGGCAGCGTCGACGCCCGCAAGGGCTTGCGCGGCACCCTGGATCTGCGCGTCGAGGCTTGCCGCGGCTGACGCGGCGCGGCGCACGACGGCATCGATGCTGGCCGGCAGCGCGAGGCGCACGCCGATCGCGGCGTCGGCAGCCAGCGCGGCCTGGACGGTGGCGAGGATGGCCGCCTGGAGCGTCGCGAGCGCGTTGGTGGCGCCCGGCACGGCGATGAGCGCATTGACGCCGGTTGTCAGGCGCGCGTCGGCTTGGACCTGCGCGTCGACGAGCGCCGCCGTGCTGCGCACCAGCATCGTCGCCACGTCGAGAGCGGCGATGCGGTCGGCCAGCGCGAGCACAACCGCATCGGCGTCCGCTGATGTGCCGGATGCAGCCATCACGGCGGCCTGGATCTCGGCCACCGCGGCCAGCGTGGCGCGCACGCCGGCGCCGAGGTCTGCCTGCGCGGCGCGGCTGGCAAGCAGCGCGGCACCGATGCTGGTGCTGGTGGTACTGGCGGCCTGGATCTGCGCGTCGATGGCGGCAGCGGCGGTGCGCGTGTGCTGCGCCGCGGCGTCGATCGATGCGGCCGCGGCCCGCGTTGCTTCGACCGCTGCGTCTACCGTCGCTGTCAGCAGGCCCTGCGCCTGCACGGCGGCATCGAGAGCGGCGATGGAAGCTGAGGTCACCCGCACTGCGGAATCGACGACGCCGGCGGCCTGCGCCGCGACGCTTACGATCATGTCGGCGGACGCGGTCTGATGGGTGACGCTGCGCACCGCGGCCTGGATCGCCACGAGTTGCTGCGTGCTGCCGGCGACGCCGGCCGAGATAGACGCCGTGACGTTGGTCGCCGCCTGGATTTGCGCGTCGAGCGATGCCTGCACGGCCTGCACGATCTGCGCGGCCAGGTCGAGCGCCGAGGTGACCTGCCGCGATGCCTGCACGGCAGCGTCGGCCTGGCTGGTCGTCGTTCGGCTGGCCAGCACTGCGGCCTGTGCTGCTGCGACGGCGGTGCGCGCGGTGCTGACGGCGGCGTCGGCTGTCGCGGTCACTGCTCGAGCCTGGCGCAGGGCTGCGTCGAGTTGGGCCTGCGCTTGCAAGGTGGCGCGCACCGGCGCTTGGATCTGCGCGGTCTGCGTGCGTGCGAGCTGGAGCGCGGCGTTGATCGCGGTCGACAAGTTGAAGGTCGCGCCGCCGCTTGACGACGGGAAGAAGAGCGACGCGTCGAACCACTGCGCGGCCGTCATCGGCATCGCGTAGCTGATCAGGCTTCGCAGACCGCGGCGCGCGCGCCGCATCAAGTGAGCCCTGCGGTCGCCGCTCCTCGTCGGTGGCGATGCTGGTTGCGCAGTGCCCTTGATCTCGATCGCGATGACGGATGCGGTGAGACCGCTTGCGCCCGACAGGCCGAATGTGTACGTGTCAGCATCACCGACATCTGACCAATAGGCGACGGCGACGGTGTAGCGCGCGGCATCACGAAAGTAGGCGATCTCTCCGCCGTTCCCTGCTGTCGGCGCGACGCCGTTGACCGTCTGCCAGACACGACCCGAAAGGTCTGTCGCGGCGAAGTCCGCGAAGATCACCACAACGGCGCTGTTGTTCTGCGTCGTGGTCAGCGATATTGTGGCAGTTGCGTTCTCGGCTTCGGCGCTTGCGCCGGGGCCGTCAGTGTCGGTGAAGACGAGTTGCGAGCCTCCGAAGAAGAACCCACCGTTGGTGTTGGCGATCGATACCGATACGTTGCCTGCGGATGAGACAACGCCCGTATACCCGTCAACCTCGCAATGCGCGCTGTTGGAAAGGTCTTGCGCCAACGCGAGCGTGACGCCGGTTCCTGTGATGGTCTGTAGGCTAGATCCGGTGGCGCCCTCAGCCCCCGCAACAGCAACGACGACATCACCGACGCTCGCGGATACGTTCGCCGTAACTTTCGGCGATGTCGTGGTGTTCCACGCGGTCTGCGTGGAGCCGACGAAGACAGGTGCAGTCACGCCCTACCCCCGGTTTCAGATGTCGCTCTGGCAGCTGTGCGCCGCGAGCTCGAACGCCGTGGTCGTCACCGTCACGTTGGCCGTGCCGTTGGACATCGCCAGTTCCTGCCCCAGGAACGCCGCCGGCAGCGGGATCGTCGTGCTGGTCGTCGTGTCCACCAGCACCGTGTCGGTCGTGCCGTCCACCAGCGCATAGCCGATCACGCCGCCGTTCGGCGCCGACCATATGTACGCGTCGAACCACTGCCCCGCTGCCAGCGGCGCCGTCAGCGTGATGCCGGCATTCGTCGCGGTGGTGCCGTCGCGCGTCACGAAGCTCAGCACCGTCGCGGCGTCGGTCGTGTTGTGCCAGAACCCGCAGCCGTTGCCGGTCAGGGTGTCGCTGGCGACCCAACCGGCCGTCGAGTCGTTCAGCCCCACGAACAGCCGCACCGTCGCCGCCGGCCACAACCCCACCGCGAAACGCGCGTGGAAGTTGAAGCCACCCAGGCCCGCGGCGTTGCCGCGCCAGTAGCGCTTTTCGGCCGCGGCGGTACGAATCCCCAGGATCTGGTTCGTCGTGGTCACCACGTTCGCCCAGCGCGTGCGCTTCTGCTGGTTGTACCGCGCCGGCGACGTAGCACTTGGCGTCGGGTGACTCACCGTGCCACCCGTGGTCCATGCGATGCCGTAGTTCAGGCCGACCGTCGTGCCGTTGTTCGGCAAGTACATCGAGAAGCCGTTCTCGCTGATGCGGTCCTGCACCGTCTGGTCGACGCCACTAGCGCCGATGTACTTCAGGAACATCCGTCCAGCCCGCTTGCGCGCGAAGATCTTTAGCGTGTCGGCATCGGCCGCTGTCACCGCCTGCGACGGCACCGCCGCGAGCTGCTGGTAGGTCGTCAGGCTGGGCTCGCGCAACACCCCGTCGGCGCCGTAGAGCGACCAGTTGCCGTTGGCGTCGAGCTGCACGTGCTCACCAGGCGCCAGCGTGCCTTCCCAATCGGGGGCCGAGTCCGTCCCGTCGAAGCGCTCGATCCGAATGTCGTTGCTGATCGACGCGTGGTCGTTGTGGATCGAGAGATCCTTGACGTTGCGAGCGACGTTCGCGCCCGGGCTTGGCACGATCGTGGTCGTCGCAGCCGTTGTGATGCTCGTCAGCACCTCGCCGGTCACCGTGTAGCTCGAGCTTGACGTGATGGGGTTCGGCGTATCGAGCCACGAGCCCGCTGCCTTGATGTTGCCGGCCGATCCCGTGACCAGGCGGATCAGCTGCGATGTCGTCGTCAGTGCGCGCATGTCGTGTTCCTGGGTCAGTTCGCCTCGACGATCACGATCGCGCCCGCTGGCGCACCGGCAGGATCGACGCGCGTGGTGATGCGCAGCCGCGCACCTGCCGGCACGTCGACGGTCAACGCCTCGTGCCGCTGCGGATCAGGGCGCCGCGTGAGGCCAGCCATCGCGCGCAGGGTCTCGGCCGCGCTGTCCTCGTCGATCGACGGGTCCGACAGCAGGCGGCCGGCGAACTCGTTCACCACGGGCAGCAGGATCTCGGCGACGGGCTTCGTGGGGATGCCGCTGATCGCGCGCGTGCGCATGAGCTTCGCGCCGGCAGCGACTGCGGCGGGCGTCACGACGACGGTTGCGATGCCGTCGCTGGCGAGCTTCGAGCCGTCGTGGTCGACGATCTCGAAGGGGGTTGGCTGGGTCATGCTGCCTCGCCATCCGGCGCGGTAACCACGGACAGCCGCGCGCCCCTGCCCATGATCAGCAACTTCGCGTCTCCAAAGCATTCGCGCCACGCCATGCGGATGCCGTCGGCTTGGGCTGGACTGAGGTGCGCATCGATCGTCAGCACGAACACCTCTCCAGGCTTCGGGGGCGCGATGCGCACCAGTTCTCCGAGCGTGACTGACGCCGACTCGCGCGGCGCGAAGTCGCGTGGCGCCGGCGGGAAGTCTGGCATCGGGACGACAGGCAAGACCATCAGATCTCGTCCCACTCCAGCGTCACGGTCTCCGACGGCGTGAGCCCGCCCGCAGCCGCGCTGGTGACCTCGCATCCGAGCACCGCGTGATCGCCCTTCTCGCCCGTGCCGGTGAACGGGCCAGCGCCGAGCGACAGCGGCGCCCCCGACGTGTAGGTGAAGAAGTTCGCGTAGCCCGTGCTCGACGTGAGCTGCGCCGGCGTGGCGTAGCTGGCGACGGCCTTGGCCCACACGTTGATGCCGGTGCCCAAGCCGTTCGCGCCGTCGCTGTACAGGCGCACGCCGCTGATCTGCGTGTACGTGCCACCGGTGACGTTCATCCGCAGCCACTTCTCGAAGCTCCAGTCGCTGCCGGCGGGGGGCTTCACGAGCGGGTTGTTCAAGTCGACGGTGCTGTTGTCCGCCTTCTTAAAGCGGATCGTGCCGCCGGTCTTGTCGGTGGGGGTGCCGCCGGCACCGTTCTTCTCGATGATCTGCACGGTCGCTGCCATGGTTCAGTCCTTTCGGGGCGTGCGGGTGTGGTCGACGATGACGGGGATCTGCTTGTCGCGCGGCGCTGCGTCGCGGCCGTCGCGGCCTGCCTTGACGACGAGCCTCCAGTCGGCGCTGTCGCCTGGCTTCGCCGCGGTCTTGCGGGAGTTGCAGTGCCACTGCGATCCGTTCCAGGTGACGACGTCGCCCTGCTCGTACTCGCCGAACTCGGCGCCCTGCCAGACGCCGCGGTGGACCATCGCAGGCGTGTACCAGGCGGTCTCGACGACGCGGCCATCGGTCAGCACCTCGCGGCGGCGGAAGCTGCGGCCGGTCTCGTCGACGCTGGTCGTGCATGAGGCCACGCCGTTCAGCACGACGTGCCAGCCGGCAGCCTCAAGGCCGAGCGAGGCATCGATCGGGGACGTGTCGCGGAAGGCGCGGATGACGCCACCGGCGTGCCGGGCGTGCGTGCCGCGAGGGTGCTGCTTGTCAAGGTCGATCGCGTGCAGGATCTCGATCTGCGTGGCGTCGCGGCCGTCCGCCGGGATGTGCCGCTGCTCGACAGCCTTCTCGATGTCGGCGACGCGGCGCAGGACCGGAGCGACGGCGGCCTCGACGACGGCTGCGGGCTCCGCGGGTGGCTCGATGCGTTCGAGCGCGTTGATGCGCTTGACCAGGTCGGCCACGGCATCGGGGATGGGATCCTCGCGCTGCTCGAGCGCGTCGAGCCTGCGCAGGATCGGCGTCGTCGCTTCACGGACGGCTTCCGTCGGGTCTGGCGACTTGCGCTGCTCGAGCGCGTCCAGGCGCACCAGGATCGGTGCGACGGCGGTTGCGGCGATGGCCGCCGCGTCCGGGATTTCCGGCGCCTCGCGCTGCTCGATGGCCGTCAGCCGCGCCACCAGCGGCGCGACAGCGGCGTCGACATCCGGCATCGCCGGCTGCTCGCGCTTCTCGAAGGCGTCCAGGCGCGCGAGGATAGGTTCGACAGCCGCACTGGTGTCCGGCACTTCGCGCTGCTCGACCGCGGCGAGGCGCTGCACGAGCGGGTCGACAGCCGCTTTGATGGGCGTGTCGATGTCAGGCGCGCTGCGCTGCTCGAGCACCGCGACGCGGCGCGCGATCGGCGCGAGCAGTTCGCCGATGACCGCAGCGAGGTCGTCAAGCAGTTTCAGCAGCAAGGCGGACCTCGACGAGGTGTTTCAGGTAGGACCGTGCGCTCGGGCTCAGGCCGTCCTCGAGCGGATGAGGCTCGGCGGCCTTGGCCGGCGCAGGCGCTGGCTCGGGCGCGGCTGGTGGAGCCGGCAGCGGGACGGGCGCGGCGCTGCGCGATCCGAACGGGTCGTCTCGCGCGTCGCGGCGCGCGAGCGCGGCCAGGCTGAAGTTCTGCTGCTGGAGATACGGCGTATCGCCGCCGTCCACGGCCGGCAGACCGAAGTCGGCGCGCGCCTCGTTCGGCTTCTTGATGCCGGCGCCGACGGCCTTGGCGCTCGCCTCGGTCTTCGTCAGCGTGTCCATGCGCATCAGCGCCTCGACATCGAACTCGGCGCCGAACGCGTTTCCGTTGGCTTGCAGACCGAGGCCGTCGTCGAGCAGCGCCTCGATGGCTTCGATGTGCTCCTGCAAGCAAGTGGAGTAGTACTCGACCTGTGCGTCACGCACGTTGCCGTAGGCCGGCATCGGGGCCGCGTTGATCTTCCATGCGGGCACGTGGAAGGCGCCGCACACGCGGATGGCGGCATCCTTCGCCTGCTCGGGGGTGAGCGCATCGGCGGCCGTCGTGGTCAGCGGCGTAAAGCTCATGCCTTCGCCCAGCACGGCGATCTGTCCGGCGTTCTTGCCGCTGAACTTCTGCTTCCACGTCGCGCGGATGCGGTCGGCAAGTTCGTCGCCGATCGTGCCGGGCGCCGACAGCACGCCACCTGGGCGCGCGCCGCCGCCGAAGAAGTTGGCGCTGTTGTTCGCGATGGCTAGGCCGAGCGTGGCCGGGAGCTTCGCGGCGTACAGCGGGCTGACACCGACCAGCGGATGATGCAGCGGCACGCAGCGGTCGTGGATGATCTCGCTGGCCGGGACGATCGTGCCTGTGGTGCCGAGGCCAGCCAGGCGGTCGCCGCCGAGCTGGTAGAAGACCTCGCCGTTGTCGGCCACCAGCGGCGTGACGAGGGTCGGGTCGAGGACGTAGAGCGACGTGACGACATCGCGATCGTCGCGGGCCTTGAGGATGTAGGCGTTTCCGGCCGGGCCGAGCTTCGAGACGACCCACGAACTGATGAACTGCAGCCGGGTCTGGAAGTGGTTCGGCTTGCGCAGCACGGGGCCGAATGCGGGCGACTCGGCCGGCAGCCAGATGGCGCCCTCGCGGCGCACGAGCCGCAGCGGGAGCTTCGCGATGTCGCGCGCGATCAGGGTGATGCAGGCATAGACCGGGTCGGCCTGCATGACGCTGCCCACGTCGAGTTCGACGTTCTGCTGCCACGCACCGGCGTATGACTCCAGCACCCGAAAGAGGCTCGACATGCCGGCGTTCGGAGGCGCTTGAAGCGCCTTCGTGCGTGCGTGTCGAGCGCGCCGCTTGCTCATGGCTTCGCGCGCATGTCGCGGCGCTGATAGGTGCCGCGCTTTGCCTTCGGTTCGGCGTCGGCTTGCGCGTCAGGTGCTTCGTCGTCGTCCACTTCCGCAAGCGATCGAACAGCCTTCAGCACCTTCGCGTCCCGCTCGGTCGCCGGCACGATGTCGCCCGCTGAGTAGTTCATGCCGCCGTAGCGCAGCGGCTTCATGGCTTTGTATGGCATCGCTTCCTCACCATCAGAAAGAACGCGGGCCGGGCGTTCGACTTCCCGGCCCGCTCAAAGGCGAATCAACTTCGCCAGGAGGAGACATCCGATCAGGAGGTGTAGGCAGCGCCCGTGATGACGTACACCGCATTCGTGCGGCGGCGCTTCCAGTTGATGTAGCGCTCGGCGCGCAGGCCCACCAAGTTGTGCTGCCAGAGGTTGATCATCACGGTCGTCGCGCTTGGCGCGACAGGCGCGTTGTCCATCTGCAGGGATGCTTCGCGGCTGACATCGAGCATGACCTGACCGTCGTCGGCGATCATCACTTCGGCCGCCTCGATCATCGCGATGACACCGGCCGGAACCGACGCACTCGTGATGACGGGAACGCCGTCGATGAAGCCGCCCTTGTACGTCACGTCCGGGAACTCGCGTTGACCCAGCGCGTTGCGCAACCCGTTGATCTTGATCGCCAGTTGCGGCTGCATGACGTACACGAGCGTGTTGCCGCTCATGTTGGCGCCGATGATGCTCGCCAGGCCCGTCGCAAGATCGTTGCGGAGGTGGTCGGCAGTCGTGCCGGACGCTGCGGCCGTGGGCGCACCGTTGGTGACAGCGGCCGGCGACACGCCTGCCACTTCGGCAACCGCCGGGTTGATGAACTGCACGTCGACGAACTGGCTGATCGTCTTGCGCAGGTCATCGCCGACCGTCGCCTCGGCAGACGGGCTGCTGAAGCGGGCAAGTTCCTCGGTGATCACGACGATACCGGCGATCTTGGCCCAGCCGAGCGTGGTGTCCGCGAACTGGAGTTGCCCGACAGGCTTGGGCGCGCCTTGGCCGACCCAGCCGACGCTGGCGCCTGCGGTCTGCGCGACCATCCGAATGTTGAACGGCACGCGACGAAGGCCTTCGATGCGACCGACGATCGTCATGGGGCGCAGCAGGTCGATGAACTCGCTTGCCATGTTGGTGTAGTCCACCAGCGGAGCAGCCCAAGTAGGATCGGTCGTCGTGCCGGCGGCCACTGCTGCCTTCAGGATCGTTTCGACCTGCGGCGTGTCCGTCCAGCGCTTCGCGAATTCGGATGCCTCGATGCGGTTGCCCTTCGTCGCAGCGAGCGCCATCGCGAAGCGGGTGAACGCGGTCCCCTTCGGCAGGTTGCTCCTGACTTCGATGCGGGTGCCGCTACGCGACGCCGTGCCTTCCTGCTGCGTCTGGCCGGCGACCGGCTTCAGCGACTTCATGTTCGCGTCGTGCAGCGCCTGCAGGCGCACGAGGTCGCCGTCGAGCTGCTTCAGTTCGTCGGCCAGGCCGTCGAACTCCTGCGCCTCGTCTTCGGCGGTGCTGCGGCCTTCCTCGGCCGCCTTGTTCATGATCTCCGTCTGGCGCTGGCGCTTCGCGGCGATGGTGTTCTTCAGGTCTTCGACCTGTTCGAGGAGGGTCTTCTTGCTCACGATCGTTTTCCTTTCGGGATGAGGGTCACGCCGGCTCGCGGCATGGGGTGGTCGTTTCCCGAAGCGCCGGGGAATCGACGCCGCTGATCGGCATCGATGGACTTGATGGCGTTGATCACCGCCTGGCTGTTGGCCGGGATGGTGACGAGGCTGAGCTCGAGGATCTCGGTCTTCGTGAATCGAATCCCGCCTCCATCCATGAACTCGAATCCGTCTTTGAGCGCACGAAAGCCGATGCTCACAGCGCGAACAAGCCGGTACTTGGCGGCATGCCAAGCGGCGTTCACGTGGTCTCGCATCAAGCCTTCTTCTTCGATCTTCGGAAACGAGGCCTCGAAGGTGATGCCTTCCTGGTTGGCCTTCCCGAACCGAACGTGTCCAACGGCGGCGTTTCGCGATTCGTGCTGCCAGAGAAGCGGCAACTCACGCGCAAACTTTGCCCCCATTGGGTCGACGATGTCGCCCTGGCGATCAAGCTGCGGCGTAGTGGCAATGCCTCCAATCGCGCGCAGCTCTTCTTGGATCGACTTGACTTCGAGGATCGAGAACGCTCGGTGGATCTGGTCGTCGTCCATGGTGGTGATCGGTGGTGTGTGGTCAGACGAAGAACACGTCGTACTTCGGCGCCGGCGCCGGGTTCAGGGCCATCAGCGAGACCGCGTTCAGAAGCGCCATCAGCGGGTCGATCTTTCCGCTGCCGCTGGCCTGCTTCGTGATCACGATCGCGTTGCCCTTCGGCTCGACCTTCGCGTTCGAGACGCACCACGCCATGAGCGGCGAACCGTCGTGTACGAGCGAGCGATCGGCAAGGCGGCGCTCGGTGGTCTTGATGGCGCCGGTGAGCTTCCAGCCCTGCGAGATGCCGATGAGCTTGTCCTTCGGGATGCCTGCGTCGTCGAGCGCGTCGAGGATGTCGCCGATGCCGGCCGGGTCGACGCCGATGGCGTGCAGCAGGCCCGCCTTGTGGAGCCGCTGGAAGATGTCGACGAGTTGCTCGACGTCCTGGCCGACCTTCTCCACGATGACGAGGTCGCCATCCTTCTCGAAGTCGCGGTACTTGCTGGCGTTGATCTGGCGGCGCTTGAGCGCGATCGGGTGGCACCAGGCGCGGCACCAGGCAAGCCAGCGTCCGGTGTCACGCTCGCGGCCCACTGCGCAGGCGCCCAGCAGGTCGTCGAGTCCACCGCCGTCGATGCCGCCCGTGATGACCTCGCAGCGCTCGAGCAAGGTGTCGAGGCTGACGATGTTCGCGGCTTGCGCCCAGAACTCGGCGCCGGCCCATCCGTCGGACCTCAGGACCTGACCGATCTGGACGTTCAGTCGCTTGGCGAAGAACTCGATCACCGCGGCCTCGCCGGCTGCCTCGGCCTTCTTGTGCTCGCGCACAAGGTCTTCCTCGTCGACCGATGCGCCTAGGTTGGGGTTCGTGACGTAGAAGTTCTTCGGCTCGCGATAGTCGCCGCTGTCGAGCATCGACTTCGGATGCTCGTACAGGATCGGCAGGAACGCAGGGTCATGGATGCGACCGTCTCGCACACCGCGGGCGTAGTCGAGCTTCTCCTTGAACACGCCGGCCGGAGCCTCGTCGCTCTGCGTCGAGCTGTACATCACGAAGCCCTCGGGACGCGATGCCATGCCGCCGGTGGCCTCGGCGAACATCGCGCGCGCGTTGGGCCGCTTGCCGAACAGCCACACCTCGTCGATGAGGGTGACGCTCCACTTCTTGCCGGCTACGGTTTCGGAGTCAGCGGCAACGACCTGCAGCGTGGCGCCAGTCGTGCGGTGAGTGATCTTGCGGATGTGGTCCTGCATGTGCAGCAGGTCCGACAGTTCTTCGTCGGCGCGGATGGCGTCTCGCGCCGGGCCCCATGCGTTGTTCGCGACCTCGATCGTCGGCGCGAGGATCCCCATCTCGGCCGACTCGCGCCAGTTCAGCAGGAGGGCGGTCAGGATGATCCCGGCGAGGTCTGTGCTCTTGCCGTTCTTCTTGCTGATCAGCAAGAAGACTTCGCGAATCAGGCGGCGCCCGGTCTCGGCGTCGTAGCTGCCGAAGATGGCGGCCACGATGTCGAGCGCCCACTGCCGAGTGATCTCGCCGAAGGTCGGCGAGCCAGCAACGTCGACGGCTCGAAGCGACCCGAAGACGCGCAGGCCTTCGGCGGCCTGATCTGGGAACTGCGGCGCGAACGGGATCATCGACTCGCGCGCGACGATTCGGCGTTCCCAGTCTGGGCACGCCGTGGTGAAGTTCATTTCTGCCCGTTGTTCACAACGAGTTTCGGGGGCGGAGGCGCAGCGAATCGGCCCACGGCCGCCTTCTTCGCGCGCGCGGCAGCATCAGCCTTCTTGGTGCCGGATTCGGCCTTGCGGGCGTGCATGAATGGCGCTGCGGCGATCGCCATGCGATCACGCCGAGCCGCGTCGACCTGCGAATCCATCATCACGGCCAGCATGTACTCGAGCGGTGTCTTCGCGTCTCGCCTGGCGTCGGCGGAGCTCGCGCCGACAGGCGGCGTCGCAGGCGATTCCTTCGCCACCGTCTTCGATCCCTTCGGCCGGCCCGCTCCTGGCCGGTAGCCACCGCGAGCCATTACGCGGCCAACTCCGATTCGACTTCGGCCATCGTGCGATCGCTCTTGAAGCCATTGCAGGAGCGACAGAGGCACTGCGTGTTCGCGTACGTGTGACTGCCGCCGCGAGCCAGCGCCACGATGTGATCAAGCTCGGGCGCGTTGTGTTCGTAGCTTCCGCGGAGTTCGCGCGGCGTGTCGATGCCGCACAGCCTGCATGCCCAACCGTCGCGCTTGAATACCTTGAACGGATCCACGCCTTCGGCTGCGGCACCGCGCTCTACGGCCCGGCGCTTGGACTTTGCCTTGCGCCTCAGCGGTGCACTTCGAGCGTGCGCGCATGGCACACATAGCGCCTTCTTCTTGATGTACTTGTCGCGACCAAGTGCGCAGTAAACGCCGCCGCAGTCGGGGCAAGTTATCGTCGGGGCGGAGGTCTTGCGCGCTTGCAGGATCGCCGCTTTGGCGGCGCGATAGGAGCGCTCTTTCCACTCGGCCGTGCACGGCTTGCAACGAGCCGGAAGCTTGCCTCGACCACCAAGACCGCATCCGCAGTCAACGCATGCCGCCGTGGAGTACGCGCAGAAGGGACTGGGCGGCGGCTTGTGCGCTGCCGCTTCCCTGCGCTCGGCCGCGACACCAATGAACGCGCACTCGCGCGAGCAGAACCTCTCGCCTTCCCCGATGTGTGGCCGCCGCTTCTTGTACTGCGTCTTGCAGTGCTCGCACGTGTACAGGACCTGCTTGCGCGGGATCGGGCGACAGGATTCGCACTTTGTGAACTTCGCTTGAGCGTTGGTCGCGAACTGCGCCGAGCAGTCGGTACAAACGCGCCTGGAAGCCGACTTCGCGAACTCGTTTCCGGCCTTGATCCGACATCCGGCGGAGCAGTAGCCAACCCCGGCGCGTCCCATGAACGATGCGGCGCAGAACCGGCACTGATGCTGCAACTTCGGCGCCGGAACGTATGTCGACACCAAGCCGGTAGGCGGTGCGCAAACAGCGCACTTCTTCCTTGGCCTTCCAAGGCGCGCCTGTTCGATGGAGACGCCGCAGCACTCGCAACCGCCAGGCAACCTTTCAGTACGGCAAGCGAGCGTGGTATTGCATGCGCAGATCTTCCGCATGCGAGGCGGTTTACCGACATCTGACCTTGGCGGTGCGCACGAAACGCAGTTCTTCCTCGGACGTCCCCTCGCGAGGACCGAAGTCACGGCGACGCCACACCCGCCGCAGTCGAACCTGCGGTAGGCGCCAGTCGGTTCCATTAATCAAACGCGGGGTGATTCAGCGGGAATGCG
>JBOFKI010000147.1:0-1901 GCA_051657245.1 Alphaproteobacteria bacterium
AGGCTTGTTTCGTTTTCCCCAAAGCTTTACCCGTACCTTGACCATGGTTGGGCGTTAACGGTGCATCAGTCCCAGGGAGTGACAGTTGACCGAACGTTTGTGCTGGCTTCGCCTGGTTTTTCAAGAAATCTTGCCTACGTTGCGTTGAGTCGTCACCGGGAGGATGTGCAGGTATTTGGAGCTTTTTGCGAGTTCAAAACACATGAAAAGTTGATGGCTTCCCTCTCCAAGATGTCGGAGAAGCTTGGCGCACTTGACTATGTAGAACCTGAAGCGGCTTCTGCACTTCAGGAGCCTCCGTCTGGGGCTTTGGAAGCTGCATTAGAGAAGCTTTGGCGTCAGTTAGACGCTATTCAGTTTGTCACGCTTGAGGCCTGGCGCGAGGTTCGGCGTTCTTTTCTGGAGAGATCGACGTCTTCGGAAATCGTCTCTGAGATTCGAACGCCTCTTCCTGAGTTGAGCGAGGCCTCCAGAGCGCGCACCTTGCTTGCAAGCAAGGTGCGTCCATCCGGTGATCTTTCTCACACCTCACTTGAGAGCTTGCACCTATTTTTATCGAAGCATCTCAGTCTCCCGACATCGCTTCGGAATTTTTCCGAACCCTTGCCCAAGTTTTTGCAGGCTTTTTTGAAAGATCGCTTAGAGGAATTGGTGGCTTCTGAGTCTCGTGGATTGTCTGCTTCTGCAACCCTTTCGGAAGTTTTAGACGTTCGTGTGGAAGCTCATCGAAGAGGTGTGATAGAAGCGGTTCTTTATCAACACTTGCTTCAAACATCTCCTCCTTCTAAACCTTCCAACGCGCAAAAAGCAACGTATCTTTCTCCCCAAGATCATCCTTGGTTTTATGAGGTGATTGATCGCGCCAGTGAGCTTGTCGCCCTCCAAAAAACCCAGCAAGAAAATCTTGAACCGTTTTTCAGGTCTTGGCTTGCTTCCTCATCGTCCGATTTGCAGAAACTTATTCCCCACGCGACTTCTTTTTTGGAGCATGTGGTGACGCTTCATTTTTATACGGGGAAACTGCCACGTGTGGAGCATCTTCGTGAGACTTCAACTTTGGTTCTTGCTTCCCGTTTGTCTCATTCCAAAAAAGAGAAGATGCTGCAAGAAGAAGATATCTCCCCTCAAGTAGAAGCTGCAGTCCATCGCTATCAAACGCGTCTGGGAGTGGAGCGAGTTTTAGAAATTTCCCAGGACAAGTCTCCCATATCTTCTTTTATTTCTGAAGTGCTTCCCCCTCAAGAATCCCGAAATTTTGAGACGATCCTGGCTCAAGCCAACAACGACCTCCAGCGCTTCCAAGAAGCCGCCCGTCAACGTGAGCAAGAATTAGGACGGTGAGAGATCAGAATTTTAAGATTCTGCGCAATTATTATAATGTTGCTTTGTTCAATGATTCCAAACATTCCTTAAGAATATCTATTTGATCTTTGCTAAATACGACCATTTTTTTGAGCACTTGATAGTTTTATAGATTTCTTCGAAGTTGGTGTTGATGTTTTTTAGCGCTTGATTGAAGGCATCATACTTTGGGGCGTTGTTCTCGCTTTTGCTATCTTTATAGCAAACCAAAGGAAAACAACCTTTTGTTTGATTATTTTTTTATTTTAATAAACTAAGTATGGAAAAAATATTAACCAATTAATAATAAACAATTTTTAAACCAAAGCTCGCATCGTTGATGGAGCTGTTTCCACGCAACTTGCATTATGATATATATGTGTGATATCATCCTTTCATAAGGTGACGCTTTATGAGGAGGATGCTGAGATGACAAGGGTTTTGATTGATCTGCCTGAAAAACAGCTTAAAAAATTGGACGAAATTGCAGTTTCGGAACATGCTTCAAGGGCGGCTGTTGTGCGAACTGCGATTGACGCGTTTCTTCAAAAAAAGAGGCA
>JBOFKI010000148.1:0-2170 GCA_051657245.1 Alphaproteobacteria bacterium
GAGAGAATCCGCGCCCCTCTTTGGCTGCGCGCTCTGCGACTTCTTCTAAAACCCGCGTGGCCATTTCTTTAGGATTTCCGGCGATTGCCTCCGCAAGCATTTCTGAAGTGACGGCCCCCAAGGCGCCTGCAAGGGCGCCCCTTCCAGGATTTTTGGGGTCGAGGATCGCGCCTGTGATGGCTCCGAGGCCTGCGTGGAGGGCCTTGTGCTCTGCATAGCTTAAGCTTTCTGCACCATAGGCCTGCCCGATTTTCGTCGCCGCGAAGCCTCCGATCGTGTTGGCGGCAATGCCAAGGGCTGCGTCGCCCAAGGCTTTGTCAGGATCCGCGCCACCCAGGGCCATGTTGAGCGGGAAGGAAACTGCGGCTTTGATCGCCGCTTTTTGAAAATGCTCCCCGAAGGTTTTTGGAGCATCTGGAAGCTTCAAAGTCTGCGTCACATTCTCCACAAGCCCCGCCGTTAAGATAGACGTCGCAATGGCGCGCAAACCATCGGGTTTGGCCATGTCCTCCACCGCTTTGAAGACGTTGCCTTGGTGGTTCAGGGTGCCTACAACCGTTGAGGCGGCCACGGCCTGCACGCCAGCCTTGGCGGCAGCAATTTCCTCAACAGGCACCAAAATCCTGGCGTTCGCCAGGGTGTGGAGGAGGAGGAAAAAGCAGGAGAGGAGGCGCTGGATCACCTAATTTGCTCTGTTTTCAAAGCGATTTGTTCTTCCACCCTATCCAGAAAAAATTTACCAAAATCTTCAGCAACAATTTCCAAAACAGGTGTTTCTTCATAGCCACCCAAAGGCCAGGCCACTACAGGACACTCTCCAGATTCGTTCATTTGTGACGTATCCAGGCAATAATTTGTGCCTTCTCCGACGTTGTAGATTATCAGTAAAGATAATGGATGTTCAAATTTTTCATGTAATTTCAGTGTGGTCCAAACTGCATCTGGGACTGTGATATGTGGAAGATTTTTAATGTTAAACTCTTCATTCTTAACAATTCCATAAATTTCAAAAAAACCAATGCCTCCAGCACCATATTTTTTTAAAAATTTTTTATAGGTATTCGAAAAATTGATGTTCAGAATTTTTTCGGCAGAATCTATTATTTTTTGTGTCTGGGGTAAACAAAAATCGATCTCTTCTTCTAAAAAATGCCGCTCAATTAATTCAACCGCTTTTTCTAAATCTTGCATACTCATTTAAATTTCTCCAATTCTGCAACCCTGGCCTTCCAATAATCTGCCTTCCATGTATCAAAAGCTGCTCGATCAATTTTAGGCAAAATTTCTGCTCGGGTAACGCCCCCTTTGGATTGATTACTCCAAATGTGTAAAGTTTTGTGGTATCGACTATGCATCGTTCCCGAAACTTCAGCAAGGGCACCATCTTGAGTTTGAATCAGATGGTGAAGGTTAATGCGATTTCCGTCAGAACCAATAGGTGCTCTCCCGGCTTTCATGAGTTCTGCGTTAGTTCTTCCTCTAAAATCTTTCAAGCTCAAATCAATCAAATCATCGCGTTTATGAACACGGTTGGTTTGGCCGCGGAAAGTATGCATGTCCGATTTTTTCCAATAATTGGAGCTAAATGCAGGAATTTTTGGCGACTCCAGATCAAGTGCCTCTAAAGCAACGTTCCTGGAAGGTGCCTTTTGGGAAATTTTCCCAACCCCTCCGCCAACCCAGCTTTTGCCGCGTTCGACGGCGCTGGCGACAGTGTTTCCAAGTTTTGCCATGATGGGATTTTCGGCAACGTAGGCGAACCAGGCAGCCTCGGCAGATTTGTACGCCACCTTGCCAACCTTAAAGGCTCCTTTGACCACGACGCCACCCACCACGAAGGTGCCAATTTCAATGCCAGCGGCCTTCAAAGCTGCGTCCTTGCCCTGGGTGCGAGCAATTTCCATGATTTCATAGGCCGACCAAACGACCAGACCGCCGGCAATCAGGCCTGGGACAAGGTTGTTTTCCGTCGCATTTTGTGCCGTGTGGATGGCCGTGCCCACCTCTTGCCGGCTTAAAAGTGCCACACTGGCGGCACCGATTTGCCCAACATTTTTGGCAACCTCAGCAGCCTCTTTGAGGGCTGTTTCATAGTCTTTTTGAGAGAATCCGCGACCCTCCAGGGCTGCGCGCTCAGCCACTTCTCCCAAAACCCGCGTCGCCATTTCTT
>JBOFKI010000149.1:0-8923 GCA_051657245.1 Alphaproteobacteria bacterium
TAGGACCTCGAGCCAGCTACTGCTGCTGGTTTTACGAAGAGATTCTTAGAATTTTTCCCCTATAAGGTTGTTAACATTTTGACGGATAACGGGTTTGAGTGGACGGATAGATGCAGCTTGCTCAGTCAAGGAAAAAGCGCTTGTTTTGCAAAGCGTTTGAGGTGAAACACAACTTAACAAAAATAAGAAGGCCTCAAACAAACGGAATGGTAGAGAGGTTTAACAGAAGAATCAATGAAGCTATAAGCAAAAAAAAACCAAGTTTTCAACACATAGCGGAAGAAATTCTTTTTATTCTCATGAAGCGCGAAATGAATTTATGATGCAATTTATTGACGCATATAATAAAACCAGATGACGATGCCTGCAATACTCGGCTCCAGCAGAATTGTTGTACAGCAATCATCAGAAATACAACACGGAAGCGGGGATGACACAAGGAGGCGATAGGAAACGGGAAGGACAAACAAAAACAGTTAAATGACAGAAAAAAGTGAGCATATCTTTTACAAGACGCGCTCTATAGAACCCTGCTGACTTTCAAGAAAATTGAAGGCTTCTTGGGGGGTGGACGTCACTTCGGCAAATTGAAGGTGCTCAAGCCCGATGAACTGTTCTTGCTGCATATGTTGCATCAGCGTAAAAAGAGGATCCCAATACCCAGAAACATTCACAAAAACCATAGGTTTTTGGTGAAGGGCGATTTGCCGCCATGTGAGAATTTCAAAAATTTCATCGAGGGTTCCAAACCCGCCTGGTAAAATGATGAAAGCTTCCGCACGATTAAACATCTGAAGCTTGCGGGTGTGCATGTCTTCGACCAAGTGCAGCTCTGTGAGACCCGGATGTTCTTTTTCTTTCTTTTGAAGCATGTGGGGCAAGAAGCCAAGCACACGCCCTTTTTCCGCTAAAGCACCATCTGCAACCGCCCCCATTAAGCCTGTTTTCCCGCCGCCATAAACAAGATTTATCCCTGCTTTTGCAAGCAACTGACCCATTTCAAAAGCCCTTTGGAGATAGACAGGTGCCACCCGAGCAGACGACCCACAATAGACAGCGATGGTTTGAAGCGCCAAGTCAGCTCCTTTAATGCTTCATCTCAGAAATAACCCAATTGGGGTTAGCTGAAGACAAGTGGCGCTCAAAAACCCAAACGTCTTCTACTTCTTCCGTTTTGCGCTCCCCTGTTTGTTGGGAAAGGAAATGAACGGTTACACGTGCAAGATCTCCCTGGAGCTCTTGATGTTGGATATGGAGGCTTAAAACCGTTAAACTCGGTGCAGGGCTTGGAGGTTTTTGGCTTGATAGCCGCTTGAAAAGCTCTGGCGAGGTTAATTTTGAGAGTTTTTCATGCTCTCCTTGGAAATAGGCCGTTAACGCGCTCAAAAAAGCTTTTTGGGCCCCTGATAAAAAACTCGCTTCATCAAAACCCTCGTAAAACACAGAGCGCTTTTGCGATTTTTTTTCAATTTTAACATCCTGTCTGTTTAAATGAACAACCTTTGAAGAAGAAGGATTTTGGGACCCTTTTCCCAAAACATTCCAAAGCCGGATCCCCAACAAAACAGAAATGATCATGAAAATGAGAATATCCAAGAACACCCAAACTCCTAAGCAAAATTGATATCTTCCGTATCATACGAAAAATTTTTCTATGTTACAATTTTTTTCAAAAAATATTCATCTTATTGTTTTTGTTAATATTTTTTTTTCGCATTAAATGAATAATAGACAGAAAGATGTAAATTTGGAGAACAGGTATGAAATATTTTTTGCTAGCTATTGCATTGATGGGAGTCGCGTCTTCCGCCAGAGGGGACGGCTTGGGTGACGTGTTTAAGGGGAGGGTTGGAAAAAAAATTCTTAACACTGTAGATTGCAGCACCGTGTGTCAAAAAGACCTGTGCGGTATCCAAAATTTCAAAGATTTTTGCGAAACGCTTTGTTCAAAAGAGGATCGCGTCCAAGACTGCAAAAAAGCGGAGCTTTATTCTTTTGTTTTTGAAAAGGGCAAAGTCGTTATCTCGCCTCCCAACAAAAGACTTATAGACGTAAGCGAAAAAGTTCTTGGTGTATTTTGCCATATCCGTTGTAACCAAAATGCTTGCAAAGAAAATCTTAAGCTCGCCAATCTTTGCCTCCAAAGCTGCGCACCCGACACGGTTGTTAATTGCAAAGCAGCTTCAGGGCTTTAATTGGGAGGCCATTACTTAACCTGCTTAACCCTGGATATCCCCAGGGGAAGCCTTGTCCGCCAGATCTGGAGCTCTAGGCTCTTCTGGAGGGGGCGTGTTTTCTTCCCTAGACCGGCGGTGTTGGGGCGGAAAATTTCTCTTTTTATGGGGAGACGAAGCTTCGTTTGATTCTCTTTCAGACAAAACCCTCCTGTAATGCTCCGCATATTGAAAAAAGCTCTCTGCAACGATGCGATCCCCAGTGGACATAGAATCACGGCCCAAAATTGTATATTTTTCAAAAAGCTGCTTAGCTGTTCCACGAACTTTCCCCTCCGGCCCAGAGCTATCAAAGGACTGTTCTCGGGAACCAGAAGCTGTTCGGTGAGCACGATGCCCCGAATTTTCATTGATCTTTCTCATTTTCACCACGAAACAGTTAATGGCGCATCTCTATTGAAAAATACGCTCTATCTATTTTTTAAAATATTCCATCAAATATAGATATTTTTTTCCATACCGATGAAAAATGATTTAACGCCTCACCCCCACTAACTACGCGCCATTCTAGCAAATTTAATTCAAATATTGCAAGTTGATTTTCGTGCGTAGAATCATAAAGCACCCAACTCCTTACCCAAAGAGCCTTATTTCCCTAAGTCCCTAGTCATCTGTTTCAGGAAAACGTGTTAAAGGATGATAATGCAAAACCAGCTCCCGCAAATGTTCTTTCAATACGTGGGTATAAATTTGAGTGGTAGAAATATCAGCATGTCCCAAAAGCCGCTGAACGCTTACCAAGTCTGCCCCATTATGCAAAAGATGCGTTGCAAAGGCATGACGCAACGCATGGGGGGATACTTTTTTGGGCGAAATACCTGCTTTAATAGCCAGCTCTTTTAACAGCTGCCCCACCCGCTGGCGGGTAAAATGGTGTTCTTTCCCCCAAGAAGGAAACAAATAGTGTTTTTGTTCTCGCCTTGCCGAAGCCTGGGGCATAAAATGCGGTCTCAATTTTAGATAGGCTTTCACCGCTGTAATAGCCTTGGGCACAAGTGGAATCAAGCGCTCCCGCCCGCCTTTTCCTTTAACATAAAGCACCCGACCCGAAAGGGAATCTTCCGGGTTTTCCTGGGAAACAAATGCAGCCAGAGGAAGGGTGACAAGCTCAGAAACCCGAAGACCCGTCGCGTATAACAACTCGAGGAAAGCCCATAGGCGAATTCCATCAGGAGTTTTGTCTAGTTGGACATGCTCAAGTAACCGTTGCATGTCTTCTTCGCTCAAAATCGAAGGCAAAGAAACGGGTATTTTGGGAGACAGCACCAATTGGGTTGGATCTTCTTGAATATATCCCTCAGCCTTCAAGAATTTATAAAACTGTCGCAACGTTGAAAGATGGCGCGCCAAAGTTTTAGGATGCCGATTTTTTTCGGAAAGCATCGCTAAATAATTTTGAATATCCTGGCGGTCGGCTTTTGAAAAGGGCTTTAATTTCAAAAAATTGCCCCATTCTTCTAAGTCTTTTTGGTAAGCGCCACAGGTTGCTATGGAAAGCCCCCGTTCACCTAAAAGAGATTCCAAAAAAATATTTTTTAGATCCGGATAAATTTCTGAAATGTCAGAATCAAGCGGGGAGTTTTTCATGGGAAATTTTCTTTTCAATTAACTGGGTTGGTGCTGGAATCCCCCAAAAAACAAGAGCTCCCCCTCCGCCCAACAAGATAAACCCCAACAAAATCCATACCATTTTTAACACCAACATAACCCCTTTGACTTGCATTTTTTTTGCCGAAGGTTATTGTAGTGGATCAGGGGAAAACCTCAAGCTATTTTCTAAAAATTTTTTTATTTTTTTTGTAATTTCAAACAGTTTTTTTTATGAAGGTCAGTAAAACGATCACATTGGTAGGTTTAATGGGGGCTGGAAAAAGCAGCATCGGATGGCGCCTTGCCAAAATTTTAGGCCTTCCTTTTTTTGATTCAGACCAAGAACTTGAGAAAGCCGCGCGCTGCTCTGTGAAAGAAATTTATGAACGCTGGGGGAGGCAAGCCTTTGAAGATGCTGAAAAACGTGTCATTAAGCGTCTTTTATCAAATCCTGTTCATGTGCTTTCTACAGGAGATACCGCTTTCCTTCCAGAAGAAACCCGTAACCTTTTAAAATCCAAAACCCTCACCATTTGGCTGAAAGCAGATTTAGATATCATCCACGAGCGCGTCAGCCGACGCCAAACCCGCCCCCAGCTCTTAACAGGTGATGTTTTAGACACCCTCAAAATTCTTGAAAAAGAACGGTCTGCGATTTATAGCGAAGCTGATCTTGTGGTTGAAAGTCGCCAAAATAGCCATGATGAAACCGTTAAATTGATTCTGGAAAAACTTCAATTTTATTTTCAAAAAGTACCGCAGCCCCAACTTCAGAGCTAACATTACGCCCCATCCCAAAAATTTAAGATTAATCTTATTTTAATACCAACGCATTGATAATAAATAAAAAAATAACTTTAGGGGTTTTTCCAGAAGGAAAAAACTGTGCTTAAAAAAACATTTTTTTTGATGATGCTGGTTTGGGTAAGCTGCACCTATCTTTTAGCTGCTGCAAGCACAAACCGCCTCCTTCAAGGGGGGTGGTATAATTTGGATCCTTATCAATATTTAAGCGTCCCTGGTGACTCAAACACCTTAACAGGGTTTGATGTAGAGATCCAAAAGATTCTCTTTGGGAAGCTTGGATATAAATTTCATATCAATCCCGTTCCCTGGAAACAGCACCTTGAATCTTTGAAAACGGGAGAAGTCGACTATGCAACCGGCGCCTTTTATTCTGAAGAAAGAGCAATTTTTTCCTATATTTCAACACCTTATCGATTTGAAGAAAATTCTCTTTTTAGGCTTCGAGATAACAGAAAATTTAAAAATACACCCTCTGACATCCCGTCTTTTTTAAAAAAAATTCAAAAAGAAAAGCTCAAATTAGGTGTTGTTGAAGGATATCGCTATGCAAACGAAGCGCTGAATCAGTTTATCAATGATCCCTCTAACGCATCGCTCCTCATCAAATCAGAAACAGATAATCAGAACCTCAGGCTTTTACTCGCAGGTGATATTGATGGATTTTTGGCGGATCGGATCGTTGGCGCAACTATTCTGTGGAGAGAAAAACCAGGAAGCGAAATTGTGGAAGAGCGCTTAGATTCTAAAGCCCCTATCCACATGCTACTCAGCAAAAAATCCTTCACAAAACAAGAAGCAGAGACTGTTAACTCAGCCATTCGACAGTTAAAAGAAAGCCCTGAATTTATCTGGGTCGTCTCCGGATATCTCTATCCCGTTTTGCTTTTGGAAACCACAGATTCAATCTGGTTTTCTGTGATGCAACAAATTGGAATCATTGCGTTCGCTATTTCTGGGCTCACACTAGCGCATCGTTATCACACCACGCTTTTGGGAGCTTTTATTCTGGCCCTGCTTCCCTCATTTGGAGGAGGTATTCTGCGAGATATTCTTTTAGGTCGACTTCCAGTCTCTTTCCTATCTGCCAGGCGGTATATGCTAACCCTTCTTACGATTGTCTTAGGTGGGTTTATTCTTATAAGGCTAGGCAAGAAACTCTTTCAAAGCAATCTGCTTAAAAGGTATGGGGCGAATGCAAAAATTTCCCAAACCTTTTTTGATACAGTTCTAACCATTACGGATGCCATTGGTCTTTCGGTTTTCACCATTAGCGGCATCTTGATGAGCCTTATCCTTAAAGCTGATCCCCTTTGGTTGTGGGGTCCTTTTTTTGCTTTTCTCACAGGGGCCGGAGGAGGCATCTTGCGGGATATCATCCTGAAAAAAGCAAGGGTAGAAGCCCTCCACGGCAACCTTTATGGCGAAATTCCGATTGTGTGGGGAACTGGGCTTTCCCTCTATCTCACCTATACGGTTTATGACGTGGATCCCTTAAAAATTAAGCTTTCTGTTATCATTACGCTGCTTCTTGTTTTTGCAACACGCATTTTAGTTTGTGCCTACAATGTTCCAAATCTCTTTTTTTCCAAAGCTCCGTTTTTAAGCCAAGGTAAGAAAGGAGTTGCTATATGAACCAGTCCCTCTTCAACTTTTTAGACAAGTGCCTGCTTTTTTTTCAAAGAAAACGAAAACTTCAGGTTGATATCCTGTTTCAATCCCTCACAATCCTGATTTTATCGATTTTTTCTATCATTGGGTATACATACTATAACAATACGAAAGTCATCATCAAACAATCTGGCGAATACCTCACCCATTTTTCACACTTTTTAGAAGACCAAGTCGTCCAAGCGTTGGAAGAGACTGAAAATATGGTTCAATTATACACGCCTTTGCTCAGCACCCTTGATTTAAACACCCCACTCCAAGACCCTGAATTCTTGAGCCTAGCTAACTCAATGAGCAAAACCCTTGGCGCACATCCTTATTTAACGACGCTCTATTTCGCAACCCCTGAGGGCTATTTTTTAGAGCTTAGTTCTCCGAAAGTTTTACTGAATTATCTTCTTTCTCTAGGGTCTAAGATCCCAGAAAACACCACCAGCGTTTTAAAAATCATCCAGAATCCTAAAAATCCTGAAGAGCACGCGGACGATGCATTGGTTCAAGAATCTAATGAGCAATGGGTCTATTTAATTGATGAAAAACAGTTTACAAAGCCACGTACGGGGGGAAAAACCGGATATGACCACCGTAAACGAGACTGGTATATCGGAGCCGCTAACGGCAAGCATATTCAGTGGAGCAACGTTTATACGTTTGCGTCAACGCTTCGGGGAGAAAAAGGGATCACGGCTTCTAAGGCTATCTACGATACGAAAGGCAGCTTTCGAGGTGTCTTCTCAGCGGATATCACGCTTAAGAGCTTTTCTCATTTTCTGGCGAGCAGGAAAATTAGCAAAAATTCATTTGCCTACGTGATCGATCAAAAAGACAGAACCGTTGCCAATTCCAACCCAGATAAAATGGACAAACCCACAGAAGATAGTATGACCCCACAGCTGAGAGAGCAAGAGGAAAAATTAAAAGAGCTTAGCGAAGATCTTTTAACAGAAGCCCTCAAAATCTACGAAGCCCAAAAAGAAAACCTCATCCGCTTTTCTTTTGGAGGGATAGATTACATCGCACGTTTTGACGAATTTCAAAAATTCTTTCAGCATGAGTGGAAAACCGTCGTGATCGCCCCACTGGACGATTTCGTGGGACAAATCCGGGAAAACCGGAATCAAACGTTTCTGTATTCATTGCTCATTCTAAGTATTGCCTTTACCCTAGCCTATCGCTTGGCCAAAAACATCTCCCAACCTATCATCACACTGCTGAACGAAGCAAAAAAAATCCAAAATCTGGATTTTAGCACCAAAACCACGATCATTTCCAGAATCAAAGAAATATCAGATCTTTCTAGTGCCATCAGTTCCCTCAAACATACCGTTCAATCTTTTTCCCTTTATATCCCCAAATCTTTGGTGAAAAACCTACTTCACCGCAAACAGCAAATCCATGTAGGGGGAAATCTTAAAGAAGTGACGATTTTTTTCAGTGATATCGAAAATTTTACCAGCATTTCTGAAAACATTCCGCCGGATAAGCTTCTTATTTATCTGTCTAATTACTTTGAAGAACTCACCAACCTCATTCTTCAATCAGGGGGAACCATTGATAAATATATCGGTGATTCCATCATGGCATTTTGGGGGGCACCTCTTCCAGACAAAAATCCTGTCTATAACGCCTGCAGCGCAGCGCTGCGTTGTCAACGGCGCTTACATGATCTAAACCGTTTATGGAAACGGGATAACCACCCCATTTTTAATACACGCATGGGGCTTCACGTTGGCCAGGTGATCATCGGAAATGTAGGCTCATCCGAGCGCATGAATTATACCGCCATCGGGGACAGCGTCAACCTCTGCTCACGCCTTGAGGGAATCAACAAATATTACGGAACCCGCATCACCCTCAGCGAAGCTGTCTACACTAAAATTAAGGATCATTTTCTCTGCCGCCCCCTAGACCGGGTAGATGTAAAAGGCAAAACCCAAAGCATCAAAATTTTTGAGTTGGTTGGACAACTGCAAGGCGATGATGATCTCTATCCAAGTGAAGAACAAATAGCATTCTGCAAAGCCTTTGAAACAGCTTACAACACGTTTTTGACACGGCAATGGGAAAAAGCCTCAGACCTCTTTAAAGCTCTAGCCTTGCTTCACCCCCAGGATATGAGCGTCCAGCTCTATCTCAAACGATGCGAAGCTTTTGCAGAAAATCCCCCACCGTCTGAGTGGGATGGCACCTTCACCATGGCTCAGAAATAATAAGAGATCTTTTTCGAAACAGTTTAAACTTCGAAAGCTTTATCTGCACGATAATAACATCGGAGATGAGGGGGCGAAAGTGTTAATAGAAAAGCTTCTAAGCACGTTGCAGGCACTTCGTCTGAGCCAAAATAACATTGGAGATGAAGGCCTGAAGGCCTTGTTGGTGGCGATTCCAAGAACAGACCTAGAATATTTAACTATTTCTGTGCCTGAGACCTCGCCCTTACGTGAGCAATTCAAAAATCTCCATAACAGGCAAAGCCAGCCTGTCTAAGTACGCTTCTTGTAAAAAAGTCTGTAAAACCTCGCCCTTTGGGATGAAAACCCAACATCTCAAGGGGCAGGAAGCAAGCCTAATTAGCAGAAAATAATAGAAAAAATGGATTGATCTGGTGGACAAAATTTGCTAGG